>JANXQR010000075.1 GCA_025353435.1 Acidobacteriota bacterium
CGCTGGCGCCCCCTTTGGGCATCTTCTTCAGCGGCGGCAACCACGAAGAATTTGGCAATCCCGCCCTCTACGAGTCGACCCTCGCGAGCGGTGGCATCCACGTCCTGCACAGCCAACGCGTTCAAGTCGATGGACTGCAGATTGTCGGCGTTTCGTATGCCGATTCAACCCACCCGCTGCAACTGCGTAATTTCCTCGATAGCCTGCGGCTGGCTGACGGTCCGGCCAGCATTCTGCTCAACCACGTGCCCAGCCGCCTGCCTGTCGTAGAAGCCGCCGGAGTCAGCCTTCAGGTCTCCGGCCACACTCACGGCGGCCAGCTTTTTCCGTTCACATGGATCACCCGCCGCGCGTTCGGTAAATACACGCATGGCCTGAACTCTTTTGGCAAGCTGCAGGTGTTGACCTCAAGCGGCGCTGGCACGTGGGGCCCACCCATGCGCGTAGGAACCGCGCCTGAAGTGATACTCATCACCTTCGCGTGATCGCAGTGAGCAGGGTCACTACGAATCACCGTATGGAACCCTACTTGTGTGATCTGGCTCTCATTCAAGATCCACAGTTGGGCGCTACCATGAGGTGTGCCGCTCCGTACAAGGGCGCTGATTCAAAGGAGAACCCCTCGTGGCAACCACCGTTCCGGCCGATTCCATCCCTCAGCATGACGTGATCCGCACCCACCGCACGGGCTACGACCTGCTCCTTCATCCCGGCCTGAACAAGGGCACTGCGTTTACTGAAGAAGAGCGCACCGCATTTGGCCTGCACGGGCTGCTTCCACCGCACATTGGCACGCTTGCAGACCAGCGCGAACGCCGCAAGACCGCGCTCGATAACGAGCCGACTGCCTTTGGCAAATATGCCCTGATGCGCGACCTGCAGGACAACGACGAGACGCTTTTTTATTCGCTGATCGCGCATCATGTGGAGGAGTTGCTGCCGGTGGTTTACACGCCGGCGGTAGGCGAAGGATGCCAGCGATTTTCCGAGATATGGCGCAAGCCGCGCGGACTGTTCATCAGCTATCCCAACCGGGACCGCATTGACGAGATACTCGCCAACCCGCGCTACAACGATACGCGCTGTATCGTGGTCAGCGACGGCGAGCGCATCCTCGGCCTCGGCGACCAGGGCGCCGGCGGCATGGGCATCCCCATCGGCAAGATGGCCCTCTACACCGCGCTGGGCGGCGTGCCACCGCAACACTGCCTGCCCATCCTGCTTGACGTGGGCACCGACAACCAGGCCCTTCTCGACAACCCCATTTATGTGGGGTGGCAGCATCCGCGTGTGCGCGGACGGGAGTACGACGACTTTATCGAGGCCTTCGTCCGCGCTGTTCAGCGCCGGTGGCCTCACATCCTGCTTCAGTGGGAGGACTTTGCCGGTGAGAATGCCCTGCGGCTGCTCGACCGCTATCGTGATCGCCTCTGCACCTTTAACGACGATGTCCAGGGCACCGCGGCCGTCACTACCGCAACGCTGCTGGCGGCCGTCCACGCCACCGGCGTACCACTCAAGGACCAGCGCATCGCCATGTTCGGCTCCGGTTCCGCCGGCGTGGGCATCATTCATTTGCTGCTCGCCACAATGCGCGAACAGGGCCTTTCTGAAGCAGAAGCGCGGCAGCGCATTTACGCCTTCAACCGCCACGGACTCCTGGTCGAGGGCGAACCGGGCTTGCGCGCGAGTCAGCTCGCCCTTGCACGAATCCGCGAAGATATTACGGGATGGACCCTTTCCGGGCCTGGACCCATTTCACTCCTCGACACCGTGCGCAACGCCAAGATCACCGCACTCGTTGGCACGTCGATGCAGCCCGGGGCCTTTACCGAAGAGATTGTGCGCGCCATGGCTGAGCACACTAATCGGCCGGTGATTCTGCCCCTCTCGAATCCCACTTCAAAAGCGGAAGCCACACCAGCCGACGTCATGCGCTGGACCAATGGCCGCGCGCTCATCGGCACCGGCAGCCCGTTTCCGCCCGTCGAAATCAATGGCCGGACGATTCGCATCTCGCAGACCAATAATTCCTACATCTTCCCTGGCCTCGCGTTGGGGACTCTTGTTGCGTGCGCCCGCCGCGTGACCGACGGCATGATCATGGCCGCCGCGAAAACGCTGGCCTCGCTCTCGCCCGCAGCAAGTGATTCCACCGCGCCGCTGCTGCCGCCAGTCAGCGACTCGCGCAAGATCGCCCTCGCAGTCGCGACGGCGGTGGCAAAGCAGGCCATCGTAGAGGGCATCTCGGAAATTGACGACCCCGCCGCTCTCGAGAATCACCTCCGAGAATATGTATGGGAGCCGGTCTATCGGCCATACGAGCGGCTCGACCATTCCTGCTGAGGCTCGATGCGCAACACCGCTCCGCTGGTTAACCCATCAGCGTCCTGAAATCCTAAGAGCGTGCAGGATGGACGAGGGCGCCTTTATTGCCGGCTAATGCCCTGCACAATTTCCAGGTCGAGCCCAGCGCGTTCTCCGTTAATCCGCACCACGCCGTCGTTGATGAGTTGCTGCCCCGTGCACTCGTAAGCGAAATAGCACCCCTGATATTCAAGGGGAACGAAGAACTCCACCTTGCCGGGAGCAGCCGTCAGCCAATGAACAACACTGAAACATATGCAAATTTATTTGCGCGCATAAACCGTCCCCGCCGACTGGTAGGGTGGATCGGCGACCGCGCGGATGTAGGAGATAAGTGCCCGCACATCCGAAGCGGAAAGCGTGCTGCCGTAAGGCGGCATCAGTGCGGAACGATTCAGCGCAGGCCCACCGTGCTGGATGATAGCCGTGAGGTCAGCATCGCTCATCTTGTTCAGCGTGTCACCCTCTGCGAATGCGTGTGGCTTGACTTCGAGATTGTTGAAGTTTGAAACCCGCTCGGCAGATGACTCGGGATCGTGGCAGCGGCTACAGTGTTTTTCATTGAGAATGGAACCCACCCTCTGCTGATAACCAAGAGCCATCTCCACAATCTCAATTGTGACCGCCTTCGACTTCCCCGGTGTCACCGCGCTGAGTTGATACCTGCCCGCAATCGTGCCCAGAGTAACGGCGGTCGTTGCCTGCCCGCTGGTGTCCGTCAACATCGCGGCCGGATCGAAGGTTACACCGAACGGGCCATGAAACTCGACCAATGCTCCCGGCACAGCCGTCCCCTGATCGTCATTGACCTGCACCACCAGCGGATCTTTCAGCGCCGTTCCGGTAACGCCCAACTGGTGGCCGCCGCTCGATTCCACCAGCGCGGTTCCGGCCGCGGAGGCCTTGAGCGTCGTGGCCTGTTGAGCCGGACGCTTGCAGCCTGCCACGCCGACGAGCGCAAATACCCCGACCAACACAATTCCTGCGCGCACCATCATTGACCTGATTCGCGTGATCATAGCTTTGCTCCGTGCGCACCCTGGCCCTTGAGCGACATCAGGAATGCCGCTAGTGCGCGTGCGTCTTCGTCACTCATATTCTGGTTCGGTTCAGTCGTGCCGGGGCGCAGTGCCTGCGGATTCTTGAGCCATGAATAAATCCACGCTGCGGTGAGCCGCGAACCAACCTGCGTCAACGTCGGGCCAATGTAGCCTTTGTCGGTCTTGTCATTGGCAATGTGGCACGACTGGCACGCGTACTTCGAATAGAACAACTGCTTGCCATGCTCCACAACGTCCGGCGAATGCGAAGGATCCGGTACGGCATCCGCATCGACAGCCGGCGATTGATAGACCGCAAGGATGTACTCCGTCAGTTCCTTGTTTTCGCTGTCGCTCAAGTTGAATCGCGGCATGCGCCGAATCAGCGAAGGCCGCAGGGTATTTGGATTGCGGAGGAAGTCGATGAGCCATTGCCGCTGCACCGAACTCCCCTCCCAAGTAAGATCCGGCGCCATGTCGCCGCCTCTCCCATTAATACGATGACAACTGAAGCACGCCAGTTCGTTAATAAGTTTTCCCGCATGGCCGGCAGGCTGATAATTCGTCTCCACAGTTGCCGCAACTCGCAGTGTGTCCGGCATGGAGCGGCTGCGATTCGTTAGCGACAGGAGTGCCGTAGTCAGCGCATCGGCTTGCGGCGCAGTCAACGCAAACTGCGGCATCTTCACGCTTGCACCAAAGGCCCGCGGCTGTCGGATCTTGGCCACAATGTAACTGGGGAGGGAGACTTCCATCCCCGGCAAAAACACAATTTGCGCCAGCGGCTTGCTTCCAATGGTGCTGAGGTCCGGCGCAAAGTTCTCCGGCTTCTGTACTCCGTTGATCTCGTGACACGCCGCGCATCCCAGCTCGACAATCAATCTTTTTCCATGCGCAACCTGCGCCGGAATGGGGGCATCAAGATGCACTCCGGTGCCATAGTCTGAGTCGGATTTCGCCTGCAGAAACGTAGTTAGTGTGGCCACCTGCTGCGCCGTGAATCGATAGTGCGGCATAAGCGTGGTCGCATCGTACACCCGCGGATTTGCGAGCCACGCGGCAAGCCACTCCGGCTTGGCCTTGTTGCCTATCCGCGTCAGCTCCGGCCCCACATCCCCACCAACCAGGTTCCCCGCCGCGTTCTGCACGGCATGGCACGAGGCGCAGAACGATTGCCCATAGAGGCTCGGCCCTGCCGCCAGATCAGCACTCGACCCTGCCTTCGTTGCAGCAAGTGCAGTATCGCCTTCGCGCGGTGTGCTGCTGCTCATCAAGTAGGCCGAAAGGTCTCTCGCATCCGCATCACTGAGTTTGTAATTCGGCATCGTGGTCGACTCCGCATACGCCTGCGGATCCTTCAGCCAGCTATAGATCCATTCGCGCGTGGTCTTGTCTGCAATGTGAACGAGCGAAGGTGGATGATCCGTGGCCATAACCCGGGTGCCATCCGGCCGCGTGATCGCATGGCAACGGACGCAGCCGTAGCGTGTCAGCATGGCCCTGCCCAGATTGAGTTGCGGCGTACCCGGCAACGCATTCTGGTGGCACTGCCCGCATCCTGACTCAATGTAGCGCGCGGGCAGGATCGGCTCTTCACCAGCGCGTTCGCTGTGGTGTGCCTCTGCAACAGTCGTTGCGGGTCCCTGCCCCCCATGACAGATGACGCATCCAAACCCATCAAGCGAATGCGGGATCGCAGGGTGCTTGCGAAACGGCTGCTGGCTCACATCGCCCAGGCCGGCCTCATTCAATCCCAGGTGGCATGTCGTGCAGCGATCCACTACGCCAAGCTCCGGCAACCATGTCTGATGAATCCCGGGTTGAAAGCGCCGGCGTAGCGTCACCGCATCTCCGCGATCGTGAATCAATGAAAGATAGCGGCGTTGATATTGATGCCACTGAGCGAACTGATTCTTAGCCGGGGCAATAGCAAGCGCCAGCAACAGTACCGCGCTTACTACGCCGAACGCTCGAACGGCGTCGCCAAACAACGCCTGCCATGCAGAGGAAAGATATCTTCGTATCGGGTGCACTTAGTAATTCCTCCATGGCGAAACCCAAGCCCAGCCTGGACCGCGGAACCATGTGCCAACCGCGGTAAGCACAATCAGTTCGAACAAGAACCACGTCATAATCCAGTAAGCCAGCGGTCTCTTTGCCAGGTATCGGCGAAACTTCGATGGCGAATCAGGCCTGCTGTTCGCGGCAACTATCATCGCCAACGCTACAACCACGGTCGGCGGAACCGCGACGTAAACATCAAACCCAATCAGGAAGATCAACATCCCCGCTGCCGCAGCATAAAACCAGCGAAGCCGGTTCGCTCGGTCCTTCAGAAACAACCCGTTGGCTTCAATATTGATGTTGAAATACGGAATCACGATAAGCGCGATAATCAACAGCGATGGCACCAGCACGCCTGCAACCACGGGCGGGAAATAGTGCAGCAGCTCCTGCAGCCCAAGAAAATACCACGGCGCCTTGGCCGGGTTTGGCGTGTGCGTCGGATCCGCAATCCCCTCCAGCGGCGCGTTAAATAGCAACGAGAAGAACACCAGCGCAATTGCGAGCAGTTCGATCGCCAGTACCGCGCGGAACAGCACCTCAGGATAAGTCTGGACCTGGTCCTCGCGGTTGACCTTCACCTGCGCCGACGTGCGCCGCGTGACAAAGGCGACACGTACGGGTGAACGCCGCTGGTCCGAATCGATGCCTGCAACGAACTCTTTCGGATCGCTCATTTCACCTCCGCCGCGGTGTTTACTGTCTCATTGTTCTGCTGCGGCTTGGGTTCAGTGCCCTGTACATAAAGTCCGCCATCTTTGCGAATCCGCCAGAAATGAATGGCAATGAAGAGCATCGCGGCCAGTGGGAGAACCACGCAGTGCAATACATAGAAGCGCAGCAAGGCATTCGCATTTACCTGGTTGCCGCCCAGCAGCAGGAAATGAATCTTGTTCCCCACGAGCGGCACCGCGGAAGATAGATTGGAACCAACCGTGATAGCCCAGAAGGCTAGTTGATCCCACGGAAGCAGATAACCGGTATAACTCAGGAGCAGCGTTATCACCAACAGCACCACGCCAACCACCCAGTTGAACTCGCGCGGTGTGCGGTACGCGCCCCTATAGAACACCTTGAACATGTGCGCGAACACCAGGAACACCATCAATTGTGCCGACCACCTATGCAGGTTCCTCAGGAACAACCCAGACGACACAACAAACTGCAGGTCCTTCATATCTGCGTAAGCCTGCGGGACAGATGGATGGTAGTAGAGCATCAGCAGGACGCCCGTGATCACGAGGATCAGAAACGTTCCGAATGTCAGCGTGCCCAGGTACCACGTCGCGCTGAACTTAACCATGCGCTTGCGGACCTTGGTCGAGAAGAGATGGAGAAAGATGCTCTGTTGAATGGCCAGCGCGCGGTGGAGCGTGCTGTCGCCCGTGCCGGCGCGGAAGACAGACCTCCATACCCGACTGGCGCGCACCTTATCCATCATCGCGGAGGTCTTGACAGCCATGCTCATATCCTCAAATACTGCAGTGACGGAATGTCAGTGGAGCGATCAACCATCAGATCGCCTTCATCGCTTACCCACGTCTTGAGCCATGGCAGAGGCTTGGGCGCTGGGCCCTCCATCTTTTCTCCGGTGCGTTTGAATTTACTGCCGTGACACGGGCACGCAATGATACCCAGGTCCTGATTCCACGACGTCAGGCATCCCAGGTGCGTGCACACTGCATTGAGCGCGAAGTAGCCCTCATCAGCGCGAATCAGGTAGATTCCCGATGTAACATCCATGGTCACCGAGTTCAATGCGAAGCTCTCAGGCTTGCCCACGTTGATAATTGCGGATGGTTCATAGAGCACATTGGGTGACAAATACTCGTAGGAGAAGACGGCGGTGCCGACTGCGGCGATACCGAGCGACCCAAGGCCGATCTTCGTGAAGAATGCTCTGCGATTGAGCTCCTCCGGGAGCCTTGTTTTCGTTGTTGGTACTGCTTCTGGCATCTCTTACCTCTTCAGCGCCGCCGCCATTGGCGGGCTCGGGCGGAATGAACGATCGATGGATTCAATGGACATGAGGCCTGTCGGATCTGCGGAAACAAGATTGAACGATTCCATGGTGATGGTTCCTGCCGGACAACGCTCCGCGCAAAGTCCGCAGCGAATGCAGCGCGTTTCGTCTTTCAGCATGACTGACCCCGTGATCACGCCGAGTTCGTCCGCCTGAATATCATCCAGTTCCACGCCGAGCAGTTCGCGCATACCCGCAAGTTGCCCTGTAACCTCTCCGTCAAACGCAATGCGGCCGATTGAGACAAGTTCAAGGCAATTCTCCGGGCATACATCCACGCATCCCCCGCACAAAATGCACGAAGTCGCGTCCGCCTCGTTACCTTCAAACACCGTATTGATCCAGCAATGCAGGCAGCGCTGCGCTTCAGCCACGGCCTCTTCTTCGCTGAAGCCAATCTCCACTTCCGTCACGCCCGTACGCCGATTCAACGGCAGCATGGGAATCTGCGGCCTTACCAGGTCGAGTATGTCAAGCGGCATGCGATGGCGCTCGAGTACTTCCACTTCGATAACCGGATCGAGATGCTTTGTACCGCGCAGGAACTCATCAATCCCCACCGCAGCGCGCTTGCCATCCGCAACGCTATCAATGATCAGTCGCGGCCCAAACACGCAGTCCCCACCGGCAAATACGCCCCTCGCCGAGGTCATCAGCGTCTGCGGGTTCACCGCAATCAGCCCGCGCGGAGATACATCCACCTCATCCTGCGGCCCAAGGAATTGCAGGTTCGGCGCTTGACCGATGGCCATGATGATGGTGTCGCAGGCAATACGCGTTTCGCTGTTTTCAAAGAAGGTCGGACTAAAGCGCCGATTTGCATCGAACACCGACTTCGTCTTGAGAACCTCCAGCGCCACCGCTCGCCCATTCTCGCCGATGATCTGCTTCGGACGGAACCCTGGATGAATGATGATGCCTTCTTCTTCTGCCTCGTCGATCTCTTCAAGCGAAGCCGGCATCTCTTCGCGGTTCTCCAGGCATACCAGGTGCACTTCTTGCGCGCCCAGCCGCAGCGCGGACAACGAAACATCCATCATCTCGCGCGCCGCCACGGCATCCATGTTGCCCTGCGATGGCTCAAAGTGCTCCACCCCGCCCGCATGTTGCTTCAGCACTTCACGCGCCGCTGATCGCGCCACATCCATGGCCACGTTGCCGCCGCCAATCACCAGCACCTTCTTGCCAATCGTGAACGTGTAGCCCAGATTCACGTTGAGCAGAAAGTCGATGCCCTTGTACACACCGTCCAGGTTTACGCCTGGAATGGTGAGATCGCGGCTGCGATGCGCGCCCACCGCAATCAGCACCGAATTGAAGTCCCGCCGCAAATCGGCAATCGTAAAATCGCGCCCGGCCGCTTGATTCAGCTTGAGCGTAATATCGCCCGTCGAAAGAATTTCGCGGACCTGCGCTTCCACCACGTCGCGCGGCAGGCGATATTCCGGAAGCCCAAGATAGAGCATGCCCCCAGCCACTTGCGACGCCTCAAAGATCGTAACGGAATATCCCATCAACGCCAGGTCATGTGCCGCCGAAAGACCAACAGGTCCCGCGCCCACAACCGCAACACGAAGATCCAGCTTCGGCTGCGTGCGCCCTTCATTCACGTTGATTGGGTGCCGCGACTCAGGCCCATGCCGCTCCGTTAGAAAGCGCTTGAGAGCTCGAATCGCAATCGGCTTGTCAATCTCTCCGCGGCGGCAGGCCGTCTCGCAAGGGTGCGCGCAAACGCGCCCGCAGATGCTCGCCATCGGATTGGGATCGCGCGCTACACGATAGGCCTCTTCAAACGCGCCCTCCGCAATCAGCTCAACATAGCGGCCCGCATTCGTGTGCGCGGGACAGGCCATCATGCAGGGGAAGTTTGTGTTCAGCCAATCCTTGTCAACCTTCTTGTCGACGAATCTCGTCTGCATGGATCACCATCCCATTGAGTGAAGGGTGGTGCGGCAGAAGACCTCCCTCCTGCCGCAGGCGTGGCTTACTTGCTCAGCGTGAAATCGGCCGCGGTATCTCCCGCCACCTTCACCGGAGTCGACTTGGGCTTGGCGCCCTCATGCCACGCCGTAACCGAATAGGCGCCGTCCGGCACATTCTCAATCTTGAATTCACCCGACTTGTCGGTCGTCGCAAAGTACGGCGTGGGCGACACAATGACATACGCCGACATCTCCGGATGTACGTTGCACAGCAGCGGCACCACCCCAGGGTTATCGAACTTGAACGCCTTCTTCTGGCCCTTCGGCCATGTGCCCAGGTTGTTTGTCAGCTTCTTGTTCCCGCCAATCGACGGCCAGAACACGTTATGCGCAACACTGTCGCTATTCTGGAAATCGACGGTCGTGCCCAACTGCACCACCACAATGTGCGGGTCAAACATCAATCCCTTTTGGTCGATCGTGATCTGTGCCGTCGGAGCCGGGAACGTCTTGCCGGCCACCGCTTCCACATACACCACGGACTCACCGTTGACTCCCGACACCTTACCGTGAATCGTGCCGGCAAATGCCGCTATACTCAGTTCCGCGATCACCGCGGCTGTTACAAATGCAATCCTGTTCATGTCTTCTCCTGTTTCAAAAATGCCTGTTCAAAACTTCCTGATCAAAATTGATGGTGTTTGTTTCGCACTAATACACAAACTTCTACTTGCGTGAAATCGCAGGAATCGCACTCGCTTTCGGCGGCGTCAACAACAACACCCACAGTGGAATAGAAGCGAAAACGCTGGCGAGAAAAAATGAAAACACCTTGCTCTTCATCTTGGGGAACCTCGTAAGCCTCGTCACCGAATGAAAGGCTCTACGGAACCCAAGTGTGAGTTAGCTCACATTGCGACGGATGTGATGGCTGTCACGACGCATCACCGAAAAGTGCCATTGACCCGCCGCCAACTGCACCGCTACCCTCTTATCGAATATACCTTGGTCCCATGCGGGCCCTCGTCGTTCGCCCTATCCGGCCTATTCAGTCGCGGTCCCCCTGCGATGAGCAATTTTGAACAGCGGCATTTGCCCAAATAGTTTAGGAAGTCGACTGGTCCACGACTATTTCCACTGCATTCATGTTCGATCGATCGTTAGCAACCAAAATTCGGAAAAGCCCGGACCGCGGCCGGAATTGTCTCAATCTCGACTTTGGTCGATAAGGTCTGCGAGATCTTCAGTGATGGCGAACCTTTCTGACAAAATTCGGCGCATCGCATCAAGGCTTGTGATCCAACCCACAGACGGCAGGACAACAAGGCTGCTCAAATCGGTCCCTCAGACGCGTCGGTTCTGCGAGCGCCTCGACAAAGGGGGTTTTAACATGCCGCAACACAAGCATGGCCCTCCCCCCATTTCTGCCGTTCTCTTCCATGTACTTCTCGCCGCCGCCGTAGTCGCGAGCGGTCCAGCAGCGCACGCCGTACAGGCCGTCAATGCCATCGCTCCCATGCGCACCATCACCACCGCGCGCCAGGCACACGACCTCTCCTCAAAGGAAGCCAAACGCGAACACCCGGTCCACCTGCGAGGCGTGGTCACCTATTTCGATACCGATACCGGTACGGGACACGGCGCGCTCTACATCCATGACGCAACCGGCAACGTCTTTGTTAAGATTCCCGGCGGAGTCATCAAGTCGCTCCCCATCGGATCGCTCGTTGACGTGGAAGGAGTCAGTAACCTCGGCGGCTTCGCGCCAGTCGTCGACCGCGCACGGGTGAAATTGATCCGTCAATCAAAACTTCCCGACCACGCCCCTCCGGTCAGTCGCACCGTCCTCTTCTCAGGCGGCTTCGAAGGTCAGTGGGTCCAGGTCGACGGCATTGTCCGCTCCGTCACTGACAGCGGGCACATCGTCACCGTGGAACTGGCCATGATGGATGGCATCCTCTTCGCCACATCCCTGCGCGAAGAGGGCGTCAATTATTCCAGTCTCGTCGATGCCAAAGTGAGCATTCACGGCAACGAGGCGCCCCTCTACAACAACGTGGGCCAAATGATCGGCGCGCGCGTCAACTTTCCCAACTTCTCCGCCGTGCGCATCCTCGAGCCCGCGCCCCACAATCCGTTTCAATCGCCCATCCTGTCCATTGACAGCCTGATGCGTTGGGACCAGGTAGCCAGCGCGCATCGTCGCGTCCATATTCGTGGACGAGTCACCATGCAGTGGCCCGGCCTCTCCCTCTGCATCCGCGACACCACCCAGGGAATTTGTGCCCAATCGTCACAGACCACCCAAATCGCCGCAGGCAATCTGGTCGATGTCGTTGGCTTCGTCGGATCTGAAAATTCCACCGCCGTCGTCACCAACGCTGTCTTTCAGAAATCCGATGAAGGGTCGCCAGTCCAGGCCTATACCACCACCGCCCAACAGGCCATGATGGGCAGGCTCGACTCCGAACTGATCCAAATCGATGGCCGCCTGATTGGTCGCGACTTATCGTCCTCTGACACCACACTCCTGCTTTCCTCCGGTAACTTCATCTTCACCGGCGTCCTTCCCAAAGCCCTTGCATCACCCAACGGAGACAACTGGAAGACCGGAAGCGTTCTTCACATCACCGGAATCTGTTCGGTCCAATTCGACCCGCTGTTGAGCGTCCGGAAAGACGGCGCGGCAGTTCCAAAATCCTTTCGTGTCCTTATGCGTTCGCCGGCAGACGTCATCGTCACTCAGCAGGCTTCCTGGTGGACCCCGCCCCACATGTCCGTTGTGCTCGCCCTTGCCTTGTGTCTCACTCTCGCCGTCCTCATCTGGGTCATTGTCCTTCGAAAACGCGTCCAGATGCAGACAAGCCTTCTCCGTGACAGCGAAGAGCGATTCCGCCACATGGCCCTCCACGACAGCCTCACCGGCCTCGCCACGCGCCTGCTCCTCCACGACCGCCTCGGCGTCGCGCTTGAAAGTGCAAAGCGCCATCGCAGCGGCTTGGCCGTCATGATGGTCGATGTCGATCGCTTCAAGGAGATCAATGACACCTACGGCCACCTCGCCGGCGACCACGTTCTCAAAACCACCGCCGAGCGCCTGTTGCATTCGGTGCGAAAAAAGGATACCGTCGCCAGAATCGGAGGCGACGAGTTCGTCGTGCTCCTCTCCGACCTCTCCGCCTCAGAAGACGCCGAACGCATTGCCGCTGCGATTGTCGAGGCCCTCGCCGCTCCCATCTCAATCTCAGGCAGCGAGGTGCCCGTCTCAGTAAGCGTGGGAATTTGCGTTCGCACCGATAGCGAACAGGAACCCGATGCCCTTCTCAAGATTGCAGACGCGGCCCTCTACGCAGCCAAGGAAAACGGCCGTAATCGCTATGAGCTCTTCAGCCCTCAAGTCCGTTCCTAATTGTCCATCTGAGAATTCTCATCTAGGTTGCCCACCGTTGTCCGGCCGCTGATTCGGATTGGCTGTTAGATCGGTACAATCTTGGGCCCAGAAGGCGCTTGGCTAGACGACACCAGCCGAAAGCCTGACTAAGTGGCGCAGAGCGAAGCGAAGGGACCGGCAATCTTACTTGCCGGCGTCCGCTTCAGCCGCAAGTTAGGCGCGCAATGAAAGAGCGGCCAGCGCCGATTCGATGCATGGCATGATGAACGAACGCTTACGGATCTGCAATGGCGGGCCCGGACTGCGAACGGCTGAAGTACATCTACTGCTGGGAATGGCAGTTCATTTACTCAAGTTGAAATCAATGTTGAATGCTTGTCTGTTTAATTCCATATTGTATTGCTGCTTTAAGTCCGTCGATCTTTATATCTATTAGTGTTTTGAATTTAATGCAATACCCCGTGACGCTTGCTTTGCCGAGTTCCTGCCCAAATGTCTGGGCTAGGTACTTCTTGTCATTTATTCCCATAATGTAGACGGAAATGCCTGTTGTATTCGTACTTATACCGATTTGATAGAATTCCTTGGTTTTTCCATTGGCATATTTAATTGTTTGAGATCCATATCCAATGTTTGGGTTGGAAACGGTTTTTCCTTTCTCGTCTTTTCCATCTAAGAACCACAATTTACATGTTGGCATCAACTCCAAAATAATGTGATGCAACTGTTGCATTTCGCTACGTTTTGGTTCCGGTTGACTGGCAATATACTCCTTAATTTGTTTCTGCAAGTTCAAGTAAATCTCCTTGGCTTAGCGGC
>JANXQR010000813.1 GCA_025353435.1 Acidobacteriota bacterium
ACACCCCATCGGTCCACCAGGTACTTCAATCGGGCTTTCTTGCGATCGGTACGATCGCCATTTTCAGAGAACACACGGATCATGGCGGCGGCCACCGCTACGGTCTGTTCGGGCCGCAGCAGCAGCCCGCAGTCAGACGCAAACTGTTTATGTCCCGTGATGCCGCAGAGCAGCACGCGGAAATATACTCCTGGAGGAATGCTGTGGCCTTCGCCCACGCGCGTCGCCATGAATCCAATGTCGTTTGTGTCGGCCACGACACTAATCCCTCCGCCGTTATCGAATGCAACATTGAACTTCCTGGGCAAACCATAGAGGTCGCGCGAATTCAGAATGTAGTTGTGGAGAGCGTCGGCAAGGGGAGCCACGTCGTAGAGCTCGGTCGGATCGAGTCCCGTAATCGGCGACGCGGTGATGTTGCGGATATTGTCTGCGCCAGAACCCCGCGAACTCATTCCGAGCGACTGTACCTTGTTCAATACGCGGACAATATTCTTCGGCTGAAATTCACGAATCTGTATATTTGCACGCGTTGTGAGGTCAGCGCGGCCTGAGCCCCAATCCGTGGCCATCTGAGCCAATCTCCGCAACTGGTGCGACGTGAGAATACCCCCAGGCACTCTCAACCTCAGCATGAAGGAGTCTTGGGCGGGAGCCACATAGAAGAGTCCATGGAATTTGAATCGAAACAGATCATCGGCTGATGGAGGGCGATTCTCATCCGCGTGTGCCAGGAGCTTGTCCCAAACGTCGAGCGGATTCTGCTCGTACTTCCACAACTCCTCACGGCACAGATCGGAAACCGGGGTCCCAAAAAAGCATTGTTCTGCGACACTCGCTCGGTTTGGGACGCCCGATGCGGGATCGTCGGTGATGAGTCCATTCGCGGTTTGTCCTGCAGATGCCGCCGCGCGTCTCTGCTTCGCGCTCGCGAGGAAACCGAGCAAGTATTCTTTCTGCTCTGGGGTGAAGGCTGCCGAGTTGGAATGCAAGAAAGTTTCCATGCTGAGTCCTCTAGATCAATCGTGGCGAGAAAACTCGATTCAGATGATCGTTGGAGCGCGAATCCGCTAAGAACGCAGGTCAACGCTATGAACGGGCGAACACCGCATCAGATGCGGAGATACACACTCGTCATGGAGCATGGAAATGTGAAGTAGGTTATTAGAGATGCCCAACACGACGTGGTGAGGGCTTCAGGGAAGCGGGGCGAGCGGCTTTGTCGCCTCGTTGTTGCAAATAGTATCCGTTTCCTTCTTGCAGTTCAAGCTTTCCCTGACAATTGCTTCTTTGGCGATCTAATTGTGCGCCCTGCTTCGCAATGTCACCTGAAATGCAACTGCACAGTCGAATCTGCTGAATTCTTCATGAGTTCCTCATATCCCCTGTGTTAGAAACGCAATAACTGCCCAACGCAACCGCGACACCGTGATGTGTCGCTCGTCCAGCAGTTCGTGAGTCAGCGCTCCCCGCCTGAGCATTTAATCGATCCACGAATTGAAAAGCGAGACTTGCATTTCTCCAACTTCCTCTCAAGTCCTGCCCGCATCGACGTCGGGCAAGAAGCTACACAATTAATCCACACACGAGCATCCGCAGTTTGGTGGCTGACTCTGAGCGCCGCTCAGCGATTGCGATTAAATCACATTTTTGGAGGCTCTCTATGAGGCGGGTTATTTCATTGATTGTATTCAGTCTCGTCGTTGGCAACTCTGCATTCTCCTCAGGTATGGCCCAAGCTCAATCCGGCTTCATCTCAGGATGGGAAGCCCGGGTGCGCAAGACGATATCGCAGCAACCTGGATGGGCGGTGCCGGTGGTTACGCCGTACTCGGGCATCGTGCAACTGGTTCGCACGGATGTCCTGAGGCAATACACGTCAACGCGGACCCTCACAATGAACTACGGCAACGGCAAAGGACTCAATCTGATTCCGTTCTACAAAACCGAATTGGATATCGACCTTCCGCCATACGTCCAGCACAACACTCCCAAGTCTTTGGATGGCGCCGGAGATTTTTCTGCGCTATTGAAGTATCGTCTGTTCGCGGGGAATGAATTGCATGGGAACTATGCGCTTTCAGTACAATTGCTGGCAACTGGAGCGACAGGCAGCTACAAGAATGGCACGGCTTCAACAACGTTCACTCCGACTATGGTAGGTGGGAAGGGATTCAAACGGCTAGATTTCCAGAGCAGCGTCGGAGGTACGATGCCGACTCACTCGATCCATTCCATCGGCCGTACAATCTCGTGGAACAATGTGGTGCAATACCGAGTCAAGAAGGTCTTCTGGCCCGAACTCGAAACGAATTCCACGTTCTACATTTTGGGACCACATGATGGCAAGAGCCAAGTGTTCCTGACTCCTGGTCTGATGATTCACAAGATCAAGTTGCGTGCCGAGGAAACAAATCGGCTAGCGCTCTCCGTTGGCGGAGGCATGCAGATCGCCACATCTTCCTACCACGCGTACAACCATGCGCTCGTTTTCACCGCTCGCGTTGGCTTCTGACTTCTCGGACTATGAATTTCTGTTGGTGGTGTCGAAAAGCGTTGACTCCTGGTCAGAAATGGGATTCCGGCTTGCGATTTGATCGATCCATGTCTAGAATCACTGCATCCGGCGTCGCTAATCGCATGCATCCATCGGTGCTGCGCGTTGAGCAGAAGATTGAATTGCCGATACATAACAGACAGTCTGCTTCGATTTGCGTATCGCACAAAATTTGTGCACCGCTTTGGGAGAGTGTCTTTGGCTCATGCGAATTTTAGAGGACTACGGGTTCTCTCACTGGAGTCTCGTCGTTCCGTCGAGGTTGCCAAACTCATCCGGACCTACGGAGGAGAGCCTTTTCTGGTTCCCTGCATGCGCGAGGTCCCTCTCGAGTCCAACACTGAGGCGCTCGAATTCGCTCATCGATTGATTCGTGGAGATTTCGACCTTGTCGTCTTCTTTACTGGTATCGGGGTCCGCGCGGTTGTAGAGGCCGTGGCAACAAAGTTTGACCGGGAAACATTTCTGGAGGCTCTGCGAAAGATCAAAATAGCTGCCCGCGGCCCCAAGCCGTATGCAGCACTGCGCGAACTGAAGGTGCCGGTGGCCGTGACGGCTCCCGAGCCCGCCACTTGGCGCGAATTGATGCAGGCGATCGAATTTGAAATCGGTGCATCGCTGACTCAGATGCGGGTCGCTGTGCAGGAATACGGAGCATCGAATCCCGAATTCCTGATGGACCTCACTTTGAAGTGTCTCTCAGTTATCAAGGTCCCTGTCTACCAATGGGCTCTGCCGGAAGACGTTGCTCCGCTCGAAGAGTGCGTCCACTGCATCGCGCGCGGAGGTTACGACGTTTTGCTTTTCATGACAGCGGTCCAGGTCATTCATCTGTTCCAGGTTGCGGAGAGGATGCGGTGCGTTCCGGAGATGCGTGCGGGATTGCATTCAATGGTCATAATCTCGATTGGCCCAACCACTACGGAAGAACTGACTCACTATGGAATCACCCCGGACTTCGAGCCATCCCGGCCAAAGATGAGTTTCATTGTCAACGAAGCGGCCCAGTATGCCGGAAAGATTCTCGAACAAAAGCGAGGTGGAGGAGCACTGAACAGTGCCAGTCTCCCGGTCCATGAATCAACCGGCCCTACCACTTCCAAGGCTTTGTTCGCCCAAGTCAAACCGGTTGTACCGCGCGTTGCTTTGTCAACTCCCACGATGGCGGGCTTCCGGGACGGGCTAACTCAGATTGACTTCCTACATGAGATCAGCAGTCGCATTGCCTCTGCCGACTCTTTCCACACGGTTCTAAACCGAATCGTGGAGTTTGTAACCTCGGTCATACCCTGCGACTCTTGCTTTATCTACGTGCTCGATGAGGACAAGCTTGTTCTTCGCGCATCGAAGAACCCGCATGCTGACCTGGTGGATCATCTGGGAGTTCAATATGGGCAAGGGATTACAGGATGGGTTGCCGAGCACCGCGAACCTGCGGTCATCTCCTCGAACGCTTCTAACGATCCGCGTTTCAAAGCGTTCAAGAACCTTCCTGAAGATCACTTTGAAGCGATGCTCTGTACGCCGATTCTATGCGCCAGCAAGGTGGTTGGCGTGATCAATCTGCAACATCGGCTTTCGTACGAGCACTCAACTCATGAGGTTCGATTGCTATCCATGCTCGGATTTTTGGTTGGAGCGGAAATTGAAAGAGCGCGGCTGGAATCGGAAAACGTCGAACTGACCGGAAAGCTCGAGACACGCAAAGCAGTAGACCGAGCTAAGGGAATCTTGCAAAGGGACCTATCCCTGACCGAGGATGAAGCTTATCGGGCTATGCAAACGGAAAGCCGCCAACGTCGTAAATCGATGCGCGAGATTGCCGAAGCCGTAATTCTGGGTGAAGAACTTAGGAAGTCCCAATCGGCTCTTGTCGATCCCAAGCTCGCTCGATGATGAGTTGATCTGGAATCTCACACTTACTTGTGATGTCTCAAGCTCCTCATATCTTCAATGCTGCTTGAGCGATGTCAAGACTTGAGTAAGTCGACACAATGAATCTGCGCGGCGCATTTGCAATTGGTAACCCTAAGCCGGCATACGTCATCAGTTGCAGTTTGGCAAAGTGTAGTGTACCCGCCAAACGCTGGGCGGGCGAATAGGGTGAATTCGGCTAGATTCTGCGGCCCGGCCTGTTCCATACGGTCGCTAGAGTCAAAGATTCACCCAAAGGCAACCTTAGCGGCGCGGTAGAGCTGCTCTCTTTTTATGTGAGGGCTAGATGCTATTGAGGGTAAGCGTCCAGAGTTCCCCTCTTTCCTAGGCGCGCTCCGGAGCAGAAGATCGCCACATGGTGCAGGCAGAGGATTCGAGTCCAGGGCGTCGAGTGCGCAGGTGGCGATCGGTACCGGAGAAGCGTCACATCGTTCAGCT
>JANXQR010000873.1 GCA_025353435.1 Acidobacteriota bacterium
TGATACCGGCTGGACCGGCGCCTATGACGATGAGATCAAAGATATCCTTGCCTACGACGGCAGGTCCGTTGGCAAGGCGCGCAGCAATAACATCCACGCAATCACGGCCCTGGTTGACGGCGTTCTTGATGAGGGCAAGTCCGCCGAGTTCGCCGGCAATAAAGAGATTCTCTACGCTGGTTTCAAACTCGGTGGAAAGGCGCGGCATGTCAGCGGTGGCTGAGGCGGCGGCCATGACCATGGTGATGGCGCCCACCGGGCACTCGTCGGCACATAAGCTGTGGCCGATGCATTTATGGCCGTTTACAATGGCGGCCTTGCCATTAATGACGGCGAGCACGTCGCCCTCTGGGCAGGCTTTGACGCATGTGCCGCATCCGATGCAGTTGTCGACGTGAATATGAGGATGCTGCGACTTGGGACCGTCAGAGTACATGCCTCCGCGTTCAGCGGCAGCGCGCGCTTCCGCTTCCCTCTTCCGGTGCTGGAACCAGTAGCGGATGAAGAAAAAGCTTAGGACCGCGCCTCCGATGATCAAAGTGAGTGCTGTTTCCATTGTCTAGTGAAACCCCAATCCAGTAACGACGACAATGTGCATGATGGCGAGAACGGCGAATGCATAGCTGAAAGGCCGGTGAATCACATGCCAAAGGTGAAACACCCTTTGAGTTTGATTGAGGAAGATGAGTCGGCGCGAGAGCGAGGCCTTTTGACGAACCAGGCGAACCACCCGCTCGACCTCCTTGTTTTGAACGGCAAACAGGCCGCCGAAGGAGGCCAGACTTCCGCCGAAACCGGTGGATGCGCGGCGTAGCGCAGCGAGTTGAAACGGCATACGAAAGTCGAAAGCAAACATCTCGAAAAGCGCGAGAAGCGGGCCGATGCGCCGGACATGATCGGGAGTGGGGACTAGCAGGACGTGTTCCAATTCATCATGCGTATAGATGGATTGCGAGCCTAGAGCAATGCTGAGTTCGGCTTCGTTCTTTTGCAACTCGCTGAGGGATAGCTCAGCGGCTGTAACCGAGCGAGGAATCTTGTTGTACAGGTAGCGCCCAACGATACCGCTAATTGCGACGGCCACCATGAACCAGAAACCGATACCGGCGATGCCACGGAATTTGAACGATGCGTGGAAGGCAATCACGAAGGGAGCAGTGACGCCGGCGATAACGTGGAAATCCATCCAGTGCTTGGCGGTGCCGATGCGGCCCAGCCATGGGACAACTTTGCGCAGTGCGTAAAGGAAAATAATGATGAACAGGGCCGTTCCCAGTACGCCGAGGTTGACGCCGATAAGTCCGCTGGGTTTCAGCAGTTCATGCTTGGGCGAGTAGGGCCGGTCTTCCATTGGAAGCATATAGTAGTTGGCGCCGTAGACTGCAAGCCCAATGAGGAACAGGAGGGACGAAATGCCGACCATGCGCACGCGCGCCATGTGTCCGCGTTCCGCGATCTTCTGGACGGAAATTCCGGCTGTGGGACTTTGAATCGTCGCCATATCAGGGCTTCTCCTTGGTCTGAGGATGGGAATTGGGCTGAGTGCCTGGGTTCGTTTCGTCCTTCTTGTCTGGCTTGACCTTCACGTTGGGATCCTGCTCCGCTTCAGCACCGAAGACCTTGTAATCACTAAAAGCGTGGGAATTGCGCCAGTGCTGTTTTGGGGTGGTCACTTCAACGGTGGCGAGCACAGGCAGGGTCATGATTCCGGTCGTCCCGCCAAGACGAACTTGGCTATACTCGACATGCACATTGAGTGAGCGCAGGCCAATGTCGGTCATGTCGTCGACCAAGGTAGATTCCATCTTCAGAACCTGCCCGGTTTTCTTATCGAGCCATGCTGTGCCCTGTAGTTCGAGTGGAAATTCACGATTGCGCAATGCCAGGGCGGCAAGAGTGCGGCGTCCGCGGATGTGTTTGAAATGCACCGTCACGGCCGTTACGCCATTGAGGGTTTCTTCAGGGCCCTGCGTGAACTCGAATGCGCCACTGTAGTAAGGGTGAAAGACCAGCAGCAGCGTGGAGAAGCCGTTGGTCACCAGCATTGGGAGCGCTTTGTGCGCCCCTGCCTTGGTCTCCAGGCGTGACTCGTTCAGTTGGAAGTCGTCTCCGTTGCCCTCCATCATTACGAGATAGTCGTAAGAGCTGCGTTCCGTGGTCTGCACATGCCCGTTGGGAGAGAGCTTTTCCTGGGTGACAGTTTCCTTGCAGTGCAGATTGCTCAACTCAGAAATGTATTTGACTACTTGTCTTTGCGCCTGCAGTGGGGCGCTTGAAGGATCCTGTGAGTACCCGCAGACAGCCGTCGCGGCAAAGAGCATCGAAACCACAACACTAAAGGGCGCACGCATAAGGGGAGTTCCTTTCTGTATCAGGGGAGGGGTAGAACATGGCAGGGCTGCTGGCTGGCTGGAGATCGCGTGCTGGAGGTTCGAATCGTGCCGCGGCATCGAGCCATCTACCGTCGCGCCAATCATCGGGACGCGCGGGTTATACCGCCGCGCTTGCGCTGGATTGGGGCGAGCAAAAACTAAAATCGAATGCCCGGGAGCAAATTCCATTGTTATCTCCGTTGAAATTGCCAGATGGCACATCCAAACAGCCTGATCGAGCAATCTTTCTAGATCGTTCTCCGGTCAAATGTTGACCACCAGGTGAGAAGCCCTTTCAGCCAATGGGGTGAGAGACCACCAAACCCGAAGCTGAACCAAGCTGTGAATTGACTCTTCCTGGTTGCCGAAGATATTCGCAGGCGTTTGAAGCGGAAATGCCTTCCGATATCCTTATCGCGCGCTGGGAACCTGAGGAGTCGCACGATCGGCAGTTGATTAGATCAAGGCAACGAAGATAAGTTAGAGCCCGTGACGTTAAATTCAGACTAACATGATCGGAATTCTGGGGCCCACGCCAGGATATGGTTTTTGGCAAATTACCACGGAATTCAGCCGCTTGGAAACGGGCAGTGATGCTTGCTTCCCGCGAGGGGAAGAGTGGCCTAAGTGCCGATTTCTCTGTCTCTTTGGGGATGTTGCTGCCGTGGCAATCGGCGCAGGCAAGGGGCGTGGGCTTGTAGAACAGCACTTGCTTCCCGTCAACATCTTTCATCAGTTTGTGACATGCGCCGCAGGCCACGTCCTGATGCCCACCTTTGAGCGAAAACGCGGTCTTTTCGTGATCGAACAGGGAAGGCTTCCACTTGTTGCTGTTGTGGCATGAGACGCAATCACTCTCACGCGCCGCAAACTGGCGTCCATGCGGATCCTCGTGGCATTCGCTGCAAGCCTGTGGAACCTTGCTGAAGTTCACGTGAAGCAGGGTGCGCTCCATGTTAGGCGGCTTATGGCAGTCAGCGCATTCCACGGCACGGTGCGATCCGATGAGCGGGAATTTCGTGTTGGAATGATCGAACCCTGTCATGTCGTGCCAATCCTTTGATGTGTGGCAGGCCTCGCAACCAGTGGGCTTTCCGGTAGCATTTTTCTTCTGCATGCGTTCGGC
>JANXQR010000020.1 GCA_025353435.1 Acidobacteriota bacterium
GCCTGCAGCGTCGCCGCGGTCTCAATTAGGACTTTCGCCTGGCTGTCGAGTTGAATCAGACCCGTACTCTGCTCCGTCCGCTTCAAGGCTTCCTCCGCACCAGCCAGGTTGTTCTTGGCGTCTTCCATCTGCTTTTCCAGAAACACCCTGCGCTGAGCGGCCTCTGTAATCGCAAGATTCGCGGAAAAATTCCGATACTCCTCGATGTACCCATTCACGATTTCGGCAGCACGATTCGGATCCTTGTCCCAGGCCGAGATATGAATCAGACTGTCTTTTCCGGCGCCGTCGACTCGGACATGTCTTTCAAGTTCCAAGCGCGCCTCTGACAGATACTTGACTTTATATTCATTCATCAGACTAAATCGCTGGATCATCGCATCTTCCACAACCCGGCTGCGGATCATGGCCACATACATGTCGTTCACATTCTTGAGTCCAAGGCTGCTGCTCGCCAGCGATGACATACTTCCCAATCCGCTCAACTGCGAGGCCAACGCCGCACCAATAGATGCATTCTGCTGTGGCGGCATCAGAATCGCATTGGCAGTATAACGGCTGGGCAGCACGAGCGAGACAACAATTGAGCCGATAAAAAACATCCCCGCGATGCCAAGAATCAGATTCCGCTTTGCGGCGATCGCGATAAGCAAGTCAAAGAGGGAAGCATCCTGGCTTTGCTTCATCTCGGTTGCATCGCGCTGAACCGGAGAAACAGATTTAACCGTCTCTTGCACACAGGAATTGGGATCTTTTTCGGTCATCGTATCTCGCTGAATCGTTGTTCGTGAATATTTCAATGAATAACCAAGGGCCCCGGGTTATCCGCCCGAAGCCGCGTGCAAGGCTCGGACGCCGCTATCGCGTTCGATTATTTCGTTGCCCTCGATGGCATGCTTATTCATTAAACCCTCTCCGGGGCAGGCCTGAACTTGTTGTAGGGAAGATTCACTCCCGTAGCTTTCGGTGCTTTCCCGACCTGACAGCCGACGATACATCACCTCTAAGAGAAACATGAATATCGGAAAGTAGAAGTAGGGCCGCTGCGCAAAGAAAACCGATACCAATAGTATGATCAGTAACTGATGACGATCAGCGGTCGCTCTCAAGCAGCGCACCAGTCGGGCCACCAGAGGCATGTACATTAGAACCGCCATCAGCCCCGAGTAACCCAGTGGTCCAAGTGGATTGGCTGCAAAGTGACCGATCGTTTTGTCCGCTTCTGTCCAGCCCGCGCCCCAGATCGGATTACTCATGAAGGCATCATAGGCCAGCGCGACTTCCCGACTCCGATTGTCTCCCGCCAATAGATGCGGCTCGCTGCCACCGCCCGAGGACCCGAAGCGTGAAAACAGCGTCTGCAGTAGCGGATTCTCTGAAAATTTCCATGCTGCTGCCGCCAGTACCGCGATCAGAAGCCACGTCCTCCAGCGCGTCAACTGGGTTAGAAGATACACGACCACAAGAGCGATGAAGGCCAGGGAAAAGGTGGCAATGCCGGAAACCGCCAGCAGTATAACTTCAAAGCGATATTTTCTGCGAACCGCCACAGAGGAGACGCCGATGAGGGCCAGCAGAAGAAGAATGAAGTGCGCAAACTGTCCAGGCTCGTCAAACAGAAAGGCCGGTCGCGCAAAAATCAGTAGCTCCGGATTCTCGAATCCGAAATTGATATTCGTCAGTCCGAAGAAAGGGATGGAACGGCCATCCGGGAGCTCCGTCCGGTAAAACGGACTCATCCCAAGCGCAAAGTAAATGATGAAGGAGCCAATGGCTAAAATTGCGCCTCGCGACCCCAGATAGAAGGTCCACTTGTGTACCAGCATCAGAACCCGCATATCCGCGATCGTCAGCAGAAACGAGAGGATCAGCGCCATCACGAACTTGAGGTATAGCGGATCGAACGAGTGATAGACAAAAAGGGCCATGGCCGCCACCACAGCTATCCCGTGCATGACTACATTGCTGTTCCGCAGTGGCGTCAGCAGTCCCGAACGCATCAGGACCAGCATCGTCAGCAGAAATGCGACCGAGCTAATCACACTGCCTTTCGGGAAGAAAGAGAAAGGCAGGCTGAACACAAGGCCCACCCCCAGCAGGACCGCGGCCAATCTTCGAAACGACAGTCCGCCTTGTGTTTCCGATAGACTCATTGTCCGAACCACCGCCGAATTTCGCGCCTGATCACCCGGAACGGCAATCTCAGCAGAAGCACTGTTACAGCCCGCATGCGATATCCCCCCGCATACCACAGGATCCTGGCCTCCTCCAAAGACGATGCCACCACACGGGTCGCCGATACGCCATGCGGATCGAACAGTATCGTCTCCTTCTCCACAAACACATAGGGCAGATTCTTCGGCAGACGAATCAACCACTCCAGGTCCATGTGGATGCGCATCTCCGGGTCGAACAGACCGTGCCGGTCAAACAGATGCTTCCGGTAAAGGGATGCCTGGTGCGATGAGTAAATGAATTCTCCATGGCCGGGCTTCAAAGGTTGGCGGGGAATCGTGAAGGGGCGCGAAAGCACCTTGGCAAAGGAGCACACCATCTCCACTCCGGCCTCTGCATGATCCATCATCGCCTGCAGCGATTCCGCGTCGGCAAAGCTGTCGCCACCATTGAGAAATTGCACCCACTCGCCACGCGCGGCCTGTACTCCGGCATTTAGAGAGTTGGAGATGCCGGGCTTGCCATCCAGTACTACCCGCAGGCGCGGATCGTCCGGCAGATGCACATCTCGCGAGCTACCCCTCAGCACGAGGATATGCTCGAAATCCCGGCAGCTCTGTTCAGATGCAGATACGAGCGAGCGTTCCAGCCCGATGGGATCATCTTTCGAAATCGTAATTACGCTCAGCCGGGTGTCCACTTATGCCATCTCTGTCCAGTGATCCGCTGATGCTCACTGGAGAAATTCTACCAGCAAGCCGTGGCCGGCGAGCCTATCTGATCGTTGACGATGCTCAACGTGCCTGCTTCCGCCCAAGCCCGTGCAGCATCGGTATATAACTGCTGCCGCGCGCACGGTTTACCCAGTTGTTCTGAAGGTCAGATGCAGACAACTGGAAGCCAAAATGGCCAGATCGTCGTCCAGGCTGGAACGCCCATAGACGATCAGCTGTCCAGTTGGACTCTCCTAACCTACCCGTAGAAGAAAGTACGGTCGCACACTTTGGCTGACTTTTTGAGACTCCAGACGCACACTGTGAATCATTGACCTGCATAACATCGACTGATCAGCTAAAGTACATGATCCAGCGATATTTTTGGGAAATCAGTCTTAGGATCGTTTCACTGTGCTGAAGGTCACGAACTGCCCGATTGTAAGTGTGAAATCATTCCCACACTACAGGTTGGTGCAATCTGTGGAGGCGGCATTCAATGTGAATCTTCTAAAATTTCGATCTCTATTTTTTCGCTCGATCAAATCGCTCTCTTTCTTTGTGGCTTGGTTCCTCTTCCTCTGCTTTCTTTCCTTTACCGTCTTCCTGTTGTTTTTGATCCTGTTGTCAGGGCCGTTCGAGGGCTGGCTTTCCTCTCTTGCCCAGACCGCGATGACCATCAAGGCCAGCAAGTTAATCGCACTGCTGCAATCTACCTACTGCCCATTGTTGTTGTGGATTTCCATCTGCAGTCTGATCGCCGGGCGACTTGGAAACCCTGCTAGTCGCCGAACCTTTGCCACCGTTGCCGTCTACGCAGCGCTCGTGTTTGGATGCATGTTCTCGTACTTTTTTAAGGACTTCGGTGTCGATTCGTTCAGCGAGGTCTCTCGCACCGATTACCGATCCGTGATCTCCTTCTGCTTCCAGTCCATTTACTCGCCGGTCCTCACACGTTCCAGAATGTTCATTTCCACCTTCGTCTTCCTGGCGTTTATGCTCTATATTCTGACGTCGTGTTACTCTCGTTTTTACAGCGCTTCGCGATGCGCGAAGTATCTTTCGCATGCTACGGTCATTGCGATCGTGATCCTGGTGGTTCATGACCTTTATGGCGACATCGAGCAGTTTGCAGGCTACAACGTATACAGATCTTCACTCAATGCTGCCAGTAAACACATCAAGGAATCCTTCATCGCCAACGGCAATCAGGATGTCGACATCTTCGTCTACATTGGCGAGTCCACCAATAGTACGGCCTTCTATCAGGCATTCAAAAGTCAAACGCAGGAGGCCGGAGCCGCTGAAGGACTGGTTGCCTTCGATGACGTCATCAGCCCGCACTCGCACACACTCCCTTCTCTGTTCCGGGCTCTGTCCTTCAACCGGGATTCATTCCAGGATCAGGTAAAGTCGGACGATAGTTCGCCCAGGCCGAGTTTGATCGATGTCCTGAACAAATTCAGCTGGCATACAGAATGGTTCACCAATCAGCCGGAAAACGATTGGATCTCCGGTCTCTTCGGGCGCAGCAGCACCGTTTATCGCCCGAGCAGGAATCTGGCCGCGCATCCGACATTCGACACGGAGGCGCTGGATAGCGCGCTTTCGTCGCTCGAAGCCGACGGTACACAGAGAAAGTTCGTTATCTTTCACAGCTTCGCCGGTCATGCCGGCTACTGCGAGAATATTCCTCTCTCCATAGTCGCCAACAGGCAGTTTCCGGAGGATTCGCTCCCGTTCAAGGCCATCTACGGCGATATGCTCGCCATCTCGCAGGAACGCTTCCTGCATAATATCCGCTGCTACAACCAAGTCATGCATTTTGTCAGCGGCAATCTCGTGCGGGTCATGCGACAAATGAATCGCAGCAGCAGGCCGCAGATCCTGGTCTATTTCTCCGATCATGGAGAAGATTACTTATCCGGCACCGGTCACGACTCCTCCGTGCCGAACGCCATGAAGATCGAGGTGCCGCTCGTCGTCTATTTCAACAAGCAAGCGCGGCGGGTTTTCCAGCCTCAGTATCGGGCCGCGCTCAATAATCGTCATGCGGCTTATAGCCTGCAGTGGATGACCGACTCGTTGCTCGATCTGGCCCAGGTCTCCGGTACGCGCAACCTGCTGTCACTGTTCCGCGACCCGCTCAATACACCGCCGAGAATCTCTTCCCTGCGCTATTACGCTGGACACTATCATGCCATCTATGTTGACAACCAGCCCACTGTCCCGGATGTCTTGCCGGTGCTCGTCGAGGAATTTGCAAAGCGGGACAGCGTCCAGTCCGTTCCTGAACAGAACAGGGCCATTCTGTGCGCACATCGCGTCGACAGTTACGCCAAATTCCTGAACTCCACAAGCGCTTTCGACTGCCAAGAGATTGATGTGGTCGTCACGCCGAAGGAGAACGAGATTTACGTCTTTCATCCGCCTAAATCAAGCACCGGCCTGACGCTGGGCATGGTTCTGACTCATCTGCCCGAAAGCGAGAGCGGCATGTGGGTCGACGTTAAGAACGCCTCACGCGACAACCTGGAATTTCTCGGCAAGTATCTCAACCGGTATATTCCCGCCGAGAAACGTGCTCATTTCCTGATTGAAATATCCGGCGGCGACATCGAAAAGCATCTAGTTTCCGAAGAGGTTCGCTTTTTACGAACTAGCGGATTCTCAGTCTCCTATTACCTTCCCACTGACGAAGGCATCCGCTGCGCAGCGGCCCTTTCCAGCGGCAGTGCCGTTGAATTCCGTCATCGCGTTGAGCAAATGCTGATCTCGGCTCCGTACAACAGCCTGTCCTTCGACCGGCGAGCAGTTGGATGCGCCAGCGCAATCCATCGCGATAAGCAGGTCCATTGGAACACATGGGATCTGAGTGTTCGCACACCGAGTGATCTGGACCGAGGTCTGCTTGAGCAGGTGGACAAATACCTGATCCCCTATTCGAGCACCTACGAGTACTAGTCTCCTGAGTCATAAATAGATTGCATAAGTAGTTGTGGTGTTTTATTTTGAATTATGGAGCCTCGTCGTGGACGTCAGTAGCCTTCCGCGCCCGGATTGTTCTGGCGTGCGCCGATGTAACAAGCAATGCGGCGGTAGCCGCGAAGTTGCACACCACGGGTTTCACGGTCGGCCTGTGGCGCAACCGTTTCATTGCTGAAGGCGTCGCTGGACTGGGGGACGAACCGCGTCCCGGGGCGCCGCGCAAGATTGGCGGCGAGAAAATTGAACGGGTGGTGCGACTGACGCTGGAGAGAACCCCGAAGGGAGCTACCCACTGGTCCAGCCGTATGTTGGCTGCCAAGACCGGGTTGAGTCAGTCTACGATCAGCCGCATATGGCGGGCCTTCGGATTGAAGCCGTATCGTGCGGAGGGTTTTCAGCTTTCCAGCGATCCGTTGCTGATCGACAAGGTGCGGGATATTGTCGGACTGTATCTCGATCCGCCCCATCACGCGCTGGTGTTATGCGTCGATGAGAAGTCGCAGATCCAGGCTCTGAGCCGTACACAACCGGTGCTGCCCATGCGGGTCGGGCAGTTGGAACGACGCACCCACGACTACAAGAGACATGGCGTCACCAGCCTGTTTGCAGCCCTTGATATCGCCACCGGCAACGTCCTTGGCCAGTGCTATCGACGCCATAGTTCGGTCGAGTTCCTGGATTTCCTGAAGAAGATCGATGCTGCCGTTCCCGCCGATCTGGATGTCCACCTGGTGCTGGACAACTACGGTACCCACAAGGCGGTTCTGATCCGTCGCTGGCTGCAGAAGCGGACACGCTACAAACTGCACCTTACTCCCACGCACGCCTCATGGCACAATCAGGTTGAACGCTGGTTTGCACTGCTCACACAACGACAGATCAAGCGCGGCTCGCACAACACCGTTGAGCAACTGGAAGCAGCGATCCGGGAGTTCATCACGGTAAATAACCAACACCCAAAGTCCTTCCGATGGACCAAATCCGCCGATCAGATCCTGGCTTCTATCGCTAGATTCGCCACTTCCACCCTCGACGCCCACTCAGCCCAGACTTCTACGAGAAATCAATGACTCAGGAGACTAGACCATGATCATTCGCCCGCTAAGCGGCTTTTCGCGCTTCATCAGGCCGAAGCCCTCTTCCTCATCCGCGACAAGGAGACGATGGACGCGCGGCGCGTTTACTCGGAAAGCCACCGCGGGGAGCTCAATGCCGGAGAAGATCTCTACGCGTCTGGTTGAGTGTATCCAGATACGAGCGGGCAAAAGCGGCGCGCTTGGCCAAATGGGCGCGTTCGGCGGCTTTTGCGTCAGGCATGCAAGGCTGATGCGGGGTATTCCACTGCTCCCACATCAATTCAGCGAGCCGTTGTGCATCATCGCAGGCGAAAAAACGGGCAACATCCTCGGCCTGTTCACGATGCACAGGGATGTCTGAAATAAGCATTGGCTTGTCGAAGCTCTTGGCCTCTTCAACCGTTGTACTCCAGCCCTCAAAGCGCGAAGGATTGATCAGACAGAGGCATTGAAGGAGCAGTGAGACAACGTCGTCATAGGGGATGACGCCGAGAATTCGGTATTGACTGGCGACCTCGAGGCGGGCGATTTCGTCTTCGAGCGAGTGGAAGAAGTTCGTGTGGCGATAATCTTCGGTCTTTCCGGTAGACAGAACTGTAACAGATCTACCTTGCCCGCGCAGGCATGCCAGCGCGCGAATCACTGTCAGGTGATTCTTGTGCATCCAATACTGGTTGGGCAGATAAAAGAAGGGGCCGGAAAAGCCATACTTCTGTTGCAGTTGTTCAAGGTCGACAATGCGCTGATTTGTGGCGCAGGGACCAACGAACCTGAGGACATCCGTCTTCGGCCGAGCTTGTGGGGCGATCTGGAGCAGATCGTTGAATGCCGACTGGCTGCTGACAATAACCCGGGTGCTGGCCTTAACGATACGGGCGATTTCAGCAGTACGACGCTGAATGTCCCATCGGCGGAAGTACTCGGGCAGGTGGATGTGTTGAAAGTCGGGGACCCAGGCAACGGCGGCGATACGACTAGAACTGCCAAGGTAT
>JANXQR010000147.1 GCA_025353435.1 Acidobacteriota bacterium
GGGGTGCCCCCGGTCCCTAGCATTTGGGGACCGGGGATACCACGAACCCCAACAAGACGCTCTTCGCTACAGCTTCGGAGGGAGGTCGCGGTTTCCGCAGTGGCGATGATACAAGTGCGATCCGAGGCTCTCGCGCCACACCAAGTTCAGCGCCTTCGAAAGAAGACATAGACGCCTGCCGCTACCAAGATCAGAATCCCAAGTCCCATGCCCCCGGCGATGCCTTCAAAGATTCTCAATCCACATCCAGCATCGTGCATGGTCGGTCCACAATCGCGAGACCTTCCGTACAAATAGCCGACGACCACCGTAAGAGCAGCGACTCCTAAGGCGCCTTGCATGATGCGCGCGCTGCTCGCTTTAGTCACCACCTCATCCTAATCCGTGCTGATGCCCCTACTTCACCCGCTTCGCCGCAAACTCCTCCGTAGCAAAATCCCCCACCTTGCGCGTGAACTTGATCTCGTCGCCATCAATCTTTCCGGTGTAAGTGATCTTCAGCTCGGTCCCCTGAAAATCCATCGACTCCACAAACGAAATCGTGTCTCCGTCAATCTTGCCCTCCTGAATATCGTGAGAGCCGAACTGAGCATTGACAGCCTTGCCCGTCACCTTCGCGCCGTCCACGTGAAACTCGTAGGTGTAACTCTGTTTCCCCACCTGCGTGTCAAACTCCGCCGACCATTTTCCACTGACATCAGCCGCCAGCGCCAACCCGCCGGCCACGGCCCACAACAGCAATCCCAAACCAAGCTTGCGAATCATAAATCCCTCCAAAACTACTACTTCGATTTAGCATGGCATGATATCACTCGATGTGCCTTTTATCATCGGCAACCGCCGGAGGTTCCGCCAGCATGCCCCGCACTCTATCGTTCTGCCGCCTCCGGTGCCTCATCGTTGCATTGCTGTTCGCCTGCCTCACGCCTGCCTTCTCCCCACTGCCAGCCCAGACCTTCGACGCTTCCAATCTGCAGCAACCCGCCGACCTCAAGGGTGTCTGGCTCGTCCACGCCGGTGACGACCCCTCCTTTGCTACCCCCACGTTCGATGATTCGCAATGGACGCCCTTCGACGTAAGCAAATTCATCACCACCATCTACCCCAACAGCCGGCCCCCCGTTGTCTGGTATCGCCTCCACGTCAAGGTCAGCCCCAATCAGCAAGACCTTGCCCTCCTCGAGCACCAGATAGGCAGCGCCTTCGAGGTTTATG
>JANXQR010000154.1 GCA_025353435.1 Acidobacteriota bacterium
ACATGGATGCCAACGCCACCACGCCGCTGCTGCCGGAGGTGCTGGAGGCCATGCGTCCGTACTGGATGGAGCACTTCGGCAATGCGTCCTCGATCCACATTCACGGACAGCATGCCCGCACCGCGGTGGATCGCGCGCGCGAAACCATGGCCGAGTTCTTCAACTGCCATGAGGCCGAGGTCGTGTTCAACTCCGGCGGCACTGAGGGTGACAACACTGCCATCTTCGGCCTGCTCCGCCCCGGCGATCACTTCATCACCACCGCGATCGAGCACTCCGCCATTATTCAGGCGGCACAGCGCATGGAGCACCACGGAGTCGACACAACGTTCGTCGCTCCGCAGCCCAGCGGCCTGATCAATCCTGCGGAAATTCGCGCCGCCATTCGTCCCCAGACTCGGCTCATCAGCGTGATGCTGGCCAACAATGAAACCGGTGTCCTTCAGCCGGTCGACGAGATTGGCAAGATTGCCGCCGATGCGGGTGTGTTCTTCCATATTGATGCGGTGCAGGCCGCCGGCAAGGTGCCCATCGATGTCCGGAGAATCGGCTGCCACCTGCTCTCCATCAGTGGCCACAAGATGCACGCACCGAAGGGTGTCGGCGCCATGTTCGTGCGTCGCGGAACGCCTGTCGAGTCGCTGCTGGTCGGAGGAAGCCATGAGCGCCGCCGTCGCGCCGGAACCGAGAACGTTCCCGGAATCGTGGGCCTCGGCAAGGCAGCCGACCTGGCCATGAGCAGCCTCGAAGACGGCACCATCGACCGCGTAGCCGCTCTGCGCAATCGGCTCGAAGCGGAACTGCTCTGCCTGCCCGGCACATGTGTCAACGGAGTCGGCCTCACCGGGAAGCCGGTGCCTCGAGCAGCGAACACAACCAATATCTGGTTCGATCATCTGGAAGGCGAAGCGCTGGTCATCGCGCTCGACCTCAAGGGTGTGGCGGTTTCCGGCGGGTCGGCCTGCCATTCCGGTGCCACCGAGCCGAGCCACGTACTGATGGCGATGGGCCTCGACAAAGCACGTGCCCGCGCCAGCCTCCGCTTCAGCCTGCTGAAAACAGCGACGGATGCTGACGCGGATTACGTCCTCTCCGTTGTGCCGCAAGCCGTCGAGCGGCTGAGAGCACTGTCGCCGGTAGAAGCCGGAACTTTGGGATAGGAAATTGACAATCGAAGCCACAACCATCGCCGTAGCCATGTCCGGAGGAGTCGACTCTTCGACAGTAGCGGCGATGCTCGCCCACGACACCCACGGAACAGACAATTCCGTCGTCGGCCTCACTCTGCATCTCTGGGATCAGACCCGCCTGGCCGGCAAGCACGGTATCCCCGACGCACCCAAGGCCGGCCGCTGCTGCTCGCTGGACGACGTGTACGACGCGCGCCGCGTAGCCGAGCACCTCGGCATCCCCTACTACGTCGTCAATCAGGAAGAGCGCTTCGAGGCCGACGTGGTCCGCCCCTTCGTGAACGAGTATCTCGCCGGCCGCACGCCCATTCCCTGCTCTCTCTGCAACGACCACATCAAGTTCGACCAGCTTCTCAAGACCGCGCGCTCGATCGGCGCCAGCCGCATTGCTACCGGCCATTACGCCGTGAACGAGTACGACCCGGTGCGCAAGCGTTGGATCCTGAAGCGCCCCGCCGACCTGGCGAAAGATCAGACTTACTTCCTCTTCGGCCTCACGCAGCAGCAGCTCGCTCACACGCTTTTCCCGCTCGGCCACATGACCAAGCCGGAGGTGCGCGAGGTCGCACGGAAGCATGGCCTGGCGCTTGCCGAAAAGCCCGACTCGCAGGAAATCTGCTTCATCCCTGGCGGCGATTACAAGCAGTTCCTCACCGCCTATCTCGAGGAGCAGGGCGAGGCTGCGCCTGAAACCAGCGGTGAACTCGTCACCACCGACGGCCGCGTGCTCGGCCATCACGAAAGCATTTCCGGCTTCACCGTGGGCCAGCGCAAGGGCCTCAAGGTTTCCTCGCCATCGCCCCTTTACGTAATTCAGATTGACCCGGCGAGCCATCGCGTAACGGTTGGCGCAGATGCAGAGCTCGCAACTCGAACCCTGCGCGCCGGCCGCCTCAACTGGATCAGCATTCCCGACCTTACCGCCCCCATGCGCGTGAAGATTAAGATCCGCCACCGTCACGAGCCCGCCTTGGCAACGCTCCAGCCTGCCGAGGCGGGTGAAATTATCGCCACCTTTGACGATCCGCAGCGTGCGATCACGCCAGGCCAGTCTGCCGTGTTCTACGACAGCGATGAAGTTGTCGGCGGCGGTTGGATTCGCTGATCGTATATCCTCGGAGACGGCGCATTGCGATTGGCGCGCTCACGAGGATCAGCCCAATTTGAACCAGGGATCGCATCGGAATCGACCAAGTGTGCTTCTTGGCACTCTGCTCGCGGTCTGCGGCTGCTTGAGCGCCGCTCCGGCCCATTCGCAGCAAGCCGCATCTCAGCCCTTGAATGGCACCGTCTCCGGCTTTGGGACATCCTTCGTCTTCAATCCGCCAGTCTGTCCCGGCTGCGTTGAAACTGAGTTAGGCGTCCTCACTCTTCAGGACGGCCGCTATATCCCCGCCATCCTGACGGTAGCGCCGCCGTGGGGAAGTTTGGACGCTAGCGTGCTCGTAAACGTGCTCGATTCGGAGGCGCCCCACTCCGCGCGTGCCACGCACTTTGGCAATCGCGTCGACTTCGTGATCCGCCAGCAGGTACTGTCCAAAGCGAACTTTGTGCTGACCGTCGCACCCATCGGCACCGTTTTTGTGCGCGCCGGACATGGCGGGCGCGCCGGTGCCACGATTGCGCCGCAGTACACCTGGGGAAAGAATCAAGCGGTAGCCAACTTCACCTGGACAGGGGCAATCGGCGTCGGTGCCGCTAATCCGCGCAGCGATTATGTCACTCAATTCGACTATGCCCGCACGATTCAGCAGCGCGGCTCATCCTGGTTCGTTGGATTTCAGCAGGATGATTCCGCCGGGAGCGAGACCATGGGGATTGAGGAAGGCCTTGTGCTGCCCTTCCGCAACGGCCAAGTAGAACTGGCGACCCAACAGTTGAGTCTCAACACCGATCCAGCGGTGCAGGTGCAAGCGCGCGTCATTGTTAACTGGGGAAAGCTGTTTGGGAGGAAGTAGCGGTCATTTGCCTTATACTGGCGCGTCAGCATAAAAGGATGATGGAATGCGCCTGAAAACGTTTGCTCGCTGTGCCGCCCTGTTGAATCTCTCTCTTCTGTGTCTCGCTTCCAACCAGTTTTTGCAAGCGCAGAACTCCCCGGTCAAGCTCACCATCCATGCCGATCGTCCAGTCTCGGCTGTGAGCCCCACGCTCTACGGCCTCATGACCGAGGAGATCAACTACTCCTACGACGGCGGGCTTTACGCCGAGATGGTGCGCAACCGCACCTTTCGCGGTGACTGGAGCGGCGTCAATTTCTGGTACCTCGTTGAGGGTGGGAACTCCGCAGCAAAGATGGAGGCCGACAAGGCAACCGGCCCCAGCAGCGCGCTCACCGCAAGCCTGCGCCTCGACGTGCAAAAAGCCGATGCCCAGAACCAGGCGGGCGTGCTGAACACCGGCTGGTGGGGCATGGCGGTCAAGGCCAGCACCGAGTACAAGGGCTCGTTCTACGCAAAGGCTTCCGGCTCCGACATGGGCCCGATCACGGTAAGCCTGGTCAGTGACGACACCGGCAAGGCGCTAGCTACCGCCACTATTGCCAGCCTCACCGGCGATTGGAAGCAGTACTCATTCACCCTGAAGACAGCAGCCGCACAGGCCTCAGCTTCCAATCACCTTGCCATCACCGTCGCTCATCCCGGCACCTTGTGGCTGCAGCTTGTCTCGCTCTTCCCGCCCACCTATCGAAATCGCACCAACGGCTTCCGCAGCGACCTGATGGAGAAACTCGCAGCCATGCACCCGACGTTCCTGCGCTTTCCCGGAGGCAACTATCTCGAGGGCGATCACATCAAGGAGCGCTTCAACTGGAAAGAAACCATCGGCCCGCTGGTCGATCGTCCCACGCACCGCAGTCCGTGGAATTACCAGTCGTCCGATGGCATGGGCCTGCTCGAATTCCTGGGGTGGTGTGAAGATCTGAACATGAATCCGCTCCTCGCCGTGTATGCAGGCTACTCGCTGCAGCAGGAGCATGTGAATCCCGGCCCCGATCTCGAGCCTTACGTGCAAGACGCTCTGGATGAGATCGAATACGTGACTGGCTCAGCAGATACCAAGTGGGGCGCGGAGCGTGCCAAGGATGGCCACCCACAGCCCTTCAAACTCACTTATGTCGAAATCGGCAACGAAGACCAGTTCGATCATTCGGGCTCGTACGAAGCGCGTTATGCGCAGTTCTACAAAGCGATAAAAGCGAAGTATCCAGATCTCCAGCTGATCGCCACCACGCCAATCAACAACATGCGTCCCGATGTCCAGGACGATCACTACTACGTGCGCGCCACCAAGAATTTTCAAGACGCGAATCACTACGACAAGGCAGACCGCAACGGCCCAAAGATCTTTGTAGGCGAATGGGCCACGCGCGAGGGTGCACCAACTCCGAACATGGGCGCGGCACTCGGCGATGCGGCGTGGATGACGGGCCTCGAACGCAACAGCGATCTGATCGTGATGGCGTCGTACGCGCCCCTGCTCACCAACGTCAATCCCGGCGGCCTGCAGTGGGACACCGACCTCATCGGCTACAACGCGGAGAAGAGCTACGGCTCGCCCTCTTTCTACGCGCAGGCCATGTTCGGTTCGCACCTCGGCGACCACACGCTGGCTTCTACGGCCGACGGTGCGGGCGCAAAGTTCTTCTACTCCATCACCGCGGGCGCCGCAAAGAAAAAGCTCTACCTCAAGCTGGTGAATGCGGCGTCCACACCGCAGGCTGTCGACATCGATCTCGAAGGCGCGAAGCTCGCATCCACGGCAAAGCTGATCAGCCTGGCCGCCAAAGACACGCAGGCAACCAACTCCATCGATCGGCCTGAATTCCTCAAGCCGGTGGACAGCTCCGTCACGGTGACTGGCGGCCAACTGCGCCGCACCATGCCGCAATTTGCGATTGAGGTAATCGAGTTCGACCAGCAGTAGTTACTGTCGCACAGCCCACGCAAGGCCATCGGGATTGCCGCCGGCATCAATGTGCCCGGTCACCGCCAGTGTCTTGAGGTCGATGATCGCCACATAGTTGTCAGGCGTGCACGCAATGAACGCGCGTGCCCCGTCTGGCTGGATCAGGATTCCCGCGGCCCCATGGCCGACCGGAATACGCTTCTCCACCGCGTGGCTCGCCACATTCACAACCACGACATCGGGGTTGCCCAGCAAAGAGATCAAAACGCGTTTTCCATCGGGCGTAAACTTCAGCCGATTGGCCGACTTCGTGTCAACGTTCAGCGTCGCGGCAACGCGCTTCGCTGTCAGATTGATGACAGACACGGTGCCATCGCCCGAGTTGGCAATCCACGCCTCCTTGCCATCAGGGGAAATGTCAAAGCCCTCGTCGCGCTGGCCCACTGCAATGTTCGTCAGTTGCCAATCACCGCCTGGAGGCGCCGGCATGCCCGGCGGAGGGCCCTGTGGTGCGCCAGAGCCACCCGGAGGAGGGCCTTGCGGTGATCCGGGACCTCCCGGCGGAGGTGGCCCCCCATTCGACTCGACGTGGTCAAGAATCGTGACGGTCCCGGCGTTCACATTCGTAGTCACAATCCGCTTGCCGTCGGGAAACACATAAAGCATATGAGTTCGAGCCTGGCCCATGCCCAGGATCCAGTCAATCTTGCCCGTAGCCGGATCGTATCGGCCAATGCACTTGGCGGCCTCTGCCGTGAACCACACTTTGCCAAGTTGAAAATCCAGTCCGTGCGGACCGCTCAACGCACCCAGATCGATGCTCGGCAGTGCCTTCTGCCCCACAAGATCCAGAACCGCAAGCGTATGAAACGATCCGAAACCGTAGTTCGAAACGTAAGCCATTCTTCCATCCGACGACGCAACAATCTCGTGCGGATCGTCACCGACCGGCAACCGCACTCCCACCTGCAATGTTGCAGGATCGACAATGGCCATGGTGTGGTCGTGCTTTGACAGCACCAGCAAGGCGGGCGAAGGCGTAGTTTGTGCGGATGCAAAGCCAGATAGACAAACAGCGGACAAGACGGCGAGAACGCAAAGACGCATGCAACGGCCTCCGCGATCAGATTACTGCAATCCGGTACGGACCCAAGAGAATTGAAGAAATTGAAGCGCCTTGGGTTTGCTACTCTCGCGCGCGGTCCCGAGGCGACGACTTCGCAAGCGCTCCAAAGATTGCCCGCGCCGCCGCCACGACTCCGGAAATCTGACGCAATGGCACCGAGACCGCATGGTTCACAAATTGTCCCACGTATTCTGCGGTATTGAGGGCCTCGGTCGTCAAACCGTCCACGCGCTCTGCCTGCCGCCGAATGCGATACGTAATCTCATCGGCCGACACCTGCATCTTCATGGCCTCGGCGTTCGCAATGTGCGCAATATTGGCCACATCGGTCGCCGTCGAATCCAGCTTCGGTTCAAGCTTCACAATCAGCTCGCGCGTCACCTTGATCAGAGACTTGGAATGCTCAAGAATCGGCACAATGTGCGACTGCATGTCCGTCGCGTACTCGCCGGCCAGCTTCATGCCCTTGCGCATGGCCAAAAACATGACGAAAAGAATGATGAGTTGGAACAGTCCCGCAACCGCGATCACAGCGACCAGAACGGTGAGGATCATTTCCGTGCTTTGCATAATGGTCTCTTGGACTGCATCTGCCGAACCGTCGCAGTCACTGCGAGGCGGCGGTAGCCCACGCCGGCTTGGAGACTGTCCGCGAACACACTGCTCGCCTTCGCTGACAGTCCCAAGTCCCGACGCTGTTTCGTTGATGCCGGATCACGCTGCATCCGGAATAAGTGCGCTTATGCGCCAATTAGACTTCAGGCGCGCTAGTGGAAGGATTGCCGGCGGAACCAAAAGTATTTCCCGTTGAAGAACCGCCTGCAATTCCCGATCCGCTGGGTGCAGTCGTTGAACGATAAGCTTGGCGACCTGCATCAACAGCGGCCGCGACCCGCGTGCCCTGTTCGCCGACCAGGCTCTTGCCCCGCTCCACAAATTCTTCCCATTGGGCGCGCCCACGATCCACGGCATCGCGGCCGCGGTCCACGTACTCGCCCACGTGCTCCTTGCCCTTGTCGACGATCCCACCCACCTGCTCCGCAACCTGTTTGCTGCGGTTACGTAGATATTCGGTGCCTTCGCGAGCACTGTTCGCCAACTCTTCCCGCGTTTCACGGCCGCTCTTGGGCGCATACAAAATGCCCGCCAGGGCGCCTACGCCCAAACCTGCCAAAAACCATGCAAATCCGTTTATTCTGCTTTCCTCTGCCATACGAAATTTCTCCTTTCGTTAAGACCGGATAACAGCTGAGCTTACCCGACTTATGGTACCGCAACCGACAGCTTGGGGTCGGATTACCCTGAAAATGGACGGGGCCACAGGCCCTCGAGCGATCGGGCCTTCCAGCGCATCTTCTCTGGTTTGGACGCAGATTAAGCCCGAGTAGTTGCAAGTATTTCCCGGTCATGGGAATACGCACGCCAGCCGTTCCGCCCGCCGAGGCCTCTATTTGGCGATCAGCGCTCGCGCAATCGCGTCCAGAACTCCGTTGAGAAAATTGATCGATTCCGGGGCCGAAAACCGCCGCCCGATCTCCAGCGCCTCGTTGATCACAATCGGAAACGGAGTCGATTTGAACCCCATCATCTCCCCAATCGCCATCCGCAGCAGGTTGCGATCCACCGCCGGCATCCGCTCCAACCGCCAATGCCGCGAGTTCGCCTTGATCAGCTCATCGATCTCTTCCTGGTGTGCAACCGCCACGCGGAACAGGTCCTCGGCAAAGCCCTGCACGTCCGGCTCCACCTCATCGCCGGCCTTCCAAAAAGTGGCGCGCACTTCATCCGGCGTCTGCTTACCGATATCCGCCTGGAACAGCATCTGCATGGCGAGTTCGCGCGATTTGCGCCGCGTGCCGGTGGTCATACTTTCCCGCCTTCAACCAGCTTGCGTTGCAGACTCACCATCTCAACTGCTGCCGCTGCCGCTTCAAAGCCCTTGTTCCCCGCCTTGATTCCCGCGCGGTTCAGCGCCTGCTCCAGCGTCTCGCAGGTAAGTACGCCAAATGCGTGCGGAATTCCCGTCTCTTGCTGCGATTGTCCAATTCCACGCGACACTTCGTTGTAGATGGCTTCGTAGTGAGCCGTCTCTCCGCGCAACAGGCAGCCCAGCGTCACAATCGCGTCCAGTGAAGTCCGCCCAGCGCCTTCGCCTTTCACTGCGCGATTGGCAAGCATCCGCGCCGCCGCCGGAATCTCCCACGCACCCGGCACCCGCACAATCTCAATATCACTGCGCCGCGCACCACTGCGCAGCAACGCGTCCAGCGCTCCCTCCAAAAGCCGATCCGTGATGACCGCATTCCACCGCGCCACCACGATCGCGAACTTCATGCCGTCAGCAGAGAGATCACCCTCCACCGCAACCGACTTGCCCTTCAGCGGATCAATCCACGCCCAGAAGGAAAATGCATGCCCGGCCTCCGGCTCAGCCGTAAAAAAACGCGCCTTCCACTTTGTTTCCGCAATGGGCGAAATCGAAACAGCACCGTTGAGCCCTTCCACGCGAAACCATGCACTCGCCGCCTGGTGCGCGGCATCAAGCGACGTCACTTCGATGGCCACATCCGCGAACGGCGGCATCGCTCCATCAACGAATTCAAGATTGCCGAGCGGCGCAATAAACGACACACCCCTGCTCGCGTCTCCGGGAGACGTCCCCTCGGCCCCGGTGGCGAATTGTTGATCCCACCCCTGGCCGGACGCAAACCCCAGCGCGGAAAAGAAGCGCGCCAGTCGTGCGTGCGCCGCTGTGCTGGAGGTGGAACGAAGCAGGGATATCCCCTTGACCATATCTAGATTCTATCGTGCTAACTTGCCTCAATCAGGCCACACGCAACCCCGCCATTCAAGCATGGTTTCAGAGCGTGCGGTTCTGTCTTCGTTCAATTTCATTCATGCTGCACCAAACACAAAAGCCGGCCCATTGGCCGGCCTTCATGTTTACGTACTCAACTCTACGTCGTCGCGCGCGGCTTGACCCAGATTACCGTCGCCGGAACTGAGCCCGTCGTGGCCGCTGGAAGCGTGCAGCCCTGATCCACGCCTCCATTGCACGCCGGAAGATTCGGGCTAATCTGCTGCGTGTCCTGCAGCGTCGTCGTGTCGATGTAATGGATCTTGTTGTCCCCGCCGGTCGAGACAAAAAACAGCACGTTGTCGGGACTGAATGCGCCGGCCAACGGCGCCGTAATACTCGAGCTCCCGGTCAGCGTGATATAACCCACCGTGCCCAGTGCGCTCGTGCTCCCCGTTGTCTGTTTGTAGTACGGAAGCGTCGCGCCGGCCGTGGTGCCGTCGTAGGTCAAAAAGCTCAGGCTGTATGCCGATCCCGCGCTACCCTGATTGACCGCTGCAGGCGAAGTCACCACCTGGTTCACTTGCGTTGCATTCGCTGCAATCGTGGTCTGATTCAGCGTGTGCGCAATCGTCAGCGGCTGCAACAGGTTGTTGATCGCCGCCGGACATGCACCCACTGGAATCGAAACCCCGATATCTGAAAACGCGATGCTGCCTGCAAGTGCGGCGGCGCCCAGAATATGCTTACCGTCGATCGTTGCCGCCAACACATCCGTGTCGGCGTTCACTGAGTCACCCTGCGGATAAAAGCTCATGCTGTTGTAATCGCCCACCGTGCCCGTCGGGCACCACGTGTGTGCCACGGTCGGATCGCCGCTCACATACGCACCGACTCCAGGAATCGTGACCGCCACATTCTGCGGGCCGTTTGGTCCTCCGGAGCTCGACAGGGAATATGTCGTCCAACCAGTGTTCGCGTTGAACACATAGAGTGTGTTCGTATGCCCCGGTCCCGCCGTCGCAGTGTCAGTCACATACAGAGTCTTTGCATCGGGCGTCCATTGTGCTGCGGTACCCAGTCCGCCAAAGGTCTGGCTCGCAGCGCCCCCGTTACTCACGACGTAAAACACCTGCCGCACCTGGTCATTCACCAGCGCTGCCGAGTTGTTGGGCGCAACCGCAAGCACCACACCCGGCGTATTCGGGTTCTGCGACGTCAAACTGTTGCTGCCCGTGCTGTAGATCATTAATTCGTGTTCGGACCCGAAGTAGAGGTTGGTTCCATTCTGATCCATCACCATCGAGTTCGGCACATAGGGTAGCCGCACCGTCGAGCCAACCGTGCCCGTCAGCAGTTCTACCGGAACAAAGTATTGCGACTTCCCCGGAGCTCCGTACCACACAAAGGAGCTGGCCGTACCCGGTACTGTCAGCTCCACAGGGTTGCTGGAAATGGACAGGCCGTTGCCGTGCAACCCAAACAAATTAATGGGCGCGGCATTGCAATTCGAGGGCTGGCAGATCGCATACACCGACGCCGCGCCCGGGAAAAGCGCCGACACCGCTCCGGTGGTCGATACAGTCAGGTCCTGAGGGTTCGTCGACTGATAATCCAGCGTGAGTCCGGTAATGGTGTGACCTTTGGTATCGGTCACTGTCGTCACCAAATTCTGCGTCACGCCCTTGGTAACCGTTCCCGTCGTATTCCCGTTCAAGGTAAGACTGATCGATTGCGGCGGGCACGTCGAAAAATATCCGGCCGTCGACCCCGACTGCGACAACGACGCATTGATCGCCGTTGTGCCAGGCAATTCAGCCGTGATCTGGTTGGTCTCGGGATTGATCTGCGCAACTCCGCCATTCTGCGGGTTATACTGCAGCGCTCCAATCGAAGATGTGCAGCTCGGCACCGACGTCACGCCCGGAGCCAGCCCATTCTTGCAAGCGAAACTCGTAACCGTCGGGGGAGCGCAGAACTCGTATTGCGCGTTGTTCGCGCCCGCATAGCAGGCTTCAGCATCCAGCTGCGCCACCTGCGTCTGGGAAAGACACTGCTTCGGCCCTACCAGGGAAATTGCAGTCACCGGGGCATGCACTTGCACCGGCACCGGATTCGACGTGATTGAATCCGCAGACGCCGTGATAAATGCTGACGCATATGGCAGTCCGCCTGAATTCGGAATCGGGTTCGGATAATTGCAAATCGTATAATCGGCGATGCCGCCGCCGGAATTGCGATTCCACGTCCCCGCGCACATGTTCCCCGACGGGGTTACATCCACAATCTGGTTGTTCGTGGTGCCGAAACTAAAGCCCCCAGTTACGGAAACGCTGCCGCCCTTGCAGTTCACCGCTACCGGTGAGCCGATCTGCCGCGTCTGCCCGAATGCCATTGAAATCCCGGTGTTCTGCGGCTGCAACGTGATGGCGTACGGGTCCGTGACCCTCGCACCAAATCCAAGGCCATTGCAATAGTTCCCCGCCGGATTGCGAGTGCAGCTAGTGATCGTAATCCCTGCCGGTAGCGCCACGAACAACAAACAAACAAGCGTCAAAAACCGCCGCATGAATCCTCCCCGCCCCACTCTCGACTACAGCGGAACGGTCTCTCCATATTCAATCGGAAAATAACTGTTGAAAGCAGCCCGCCTGAACGGCCCACCGAGCCTGCGGGCCGAAATCCGCTCAGGCTTTGGCACGGTCCGCATGGGTCCGGCCAGCCCCGCAAGCATGTTTTCTCCAAAGCCAAGTGTATCAGGACGAAACGCCAGCCGCCCCAAGCGGAAAATCACGTCTTCTCCCCTTCAATAGACTGCCAACCCCACCAATAGCGAGCAGTCAAGCCGTCTCGTCCCCGTTCAATGCCTCGGTTCACTTTTTCACTCCTTCACTTCATCCACCACTGATCACTGTCCACTGATTACTGTCCACAGCCTTCACGGCATATACCTCGCAAACCACTCCACCGCTCGATCCATCACGTCCCGCCTATGCGCCGGATCTACGAACCCATGACCCTCATTCGGATACACCACCAGCTGCGTCGGCACATGCTGGTCCCGGAGTGCATGCCAGAACTCGTAGGACTGCGGCGCCGGGCACTCCCCATCGCGATCGCCCACCACCACCAAAGTCGGCGTCTTTGCATGCTTGATAAAGTTGATCGCCGAGCTCTTCGCATACACCGCCGGATCGTCATACACGCTCGCGCCAAAGTACGGAATCATCCACTGGTCAATCGAATTCTCCCCGTAGTAGCTTTGCCAGTTCGACAGCCCCGCCCCACTCACCGCCGCCTTGAACCGATCGGTCTGCGTCACCGCGAACATCGTCATAAACCCACCGTAGCTCCAGCCCGTGATCCCTACCCGATTCGCATCCACCGGATACTGCGCTTCAACCGTATCCACGCCCTTCAAAATGTCGCGCAAATCCCCATAGCCAAAGTCCTTGCGATTGGCCTGGGTAAACGCCTCACCCTGCCCGTAGCTGCCGCGCGGATTCGGCAACAGCACAAAATACCCCAGCGCCGAAAGCCCCGTCGCGCTCACTCCGCCCCGTCCGCTCCAATTCGCCTGCACCGCCGCCGCCGGCCCGCCGTGCACCTCCACAACCAATGGATATTTCTTCGCCGAATCGTAATCCTTCGGCAACAGCAGCCATCCCTGCACGCGAAACGCGTCGCTCTTCCAGCTCAGCGAAACCGCCTTGCCCCACGCTGGTTCCACACCATCGTTCAAATGCGAAAACTGCATCACGCCTTCGAGTCCAGACGACATCACCGTCCCCGGCTTGGCCCCGTAAATCTCCGTAGGATGCTCAAAGTTGCTGGCATGGAACACAAACAGCGAGTGGTCCGCCGTTGCCGACAAGCTGTGCGACATTCGCCCGTCGCCCACACTCCCCGGAATGCTGAAGATCGGCGATCCAAAGCTCACCGACCCATCACCCGCCAAATGCAGCCGGATTAACTGATCGTTTCCCCCCGCCAACTCACTCACAAACAGATATTCGCTTCCACCCCACTCAATCCAAGCCGGCGAAGTCGGCCTGCCCTCCGTCAAATCCTTCGGCTTCCCGCCCGCCGTGGGCACAATCCACACATCGCCGCCTGTCGAACCCTGATCGCTCATCAGACCGCCAATGAACGCAATCCCCTTCCCATCCGGCGACCACCGCGGCACCGCGATCTGCAATCCATGCAGCGGACCCGCAACCTCGGCCGGAGCCAGGATCGCCTTCGCCTCCCCGCCCAACACCTGCGTGTAAAGCTTCGCCGTCCACCACGTGTTCTCCCCCGGCGGCGGCGCAGCAATATAAGCCAGCCCCTTCGAATCCGGCGCCCAGTCAAATTCGTACGCATGCAGATTCGCCGGCGTCGCCATCATTGGGGCAGCCGGAGTCGACGCATTTACTTCCACCACCGCCACCCGCTGAATCTCCACACCATCCTCGCCAATCACGCCCGACGGTGCCTTCATCGCCGCCAGAGCACCTGCCGGCCGTGTCGCTCCCTCCACATAGAGAAACGCAACCTTGGTCCCGTCTGGCGAAAACGCCGGCTCCTCCACGTCCCCCTTCAGCGCCGTCACCCGCCGCGCCGCACCACCATCCGCCGCAACAATATATAGGTCATGCTGCCCTTCGCTACTCCCGCAAGCTGAGAAGAACGCCAGCGCCTTCGAGTCCGGCGCCCATGTAATCTCGCCCTCGCCGCAATGCTGATCAGCCTTCGCCGCCGTCACCCGCGCGCTCTTGCTCAAATCATCGAGCGGCGCCACGCGAATCTCCCCGCCCCCGCGCCCACCTTCAATCCAGGCCAGCCGCTTCCCGTCCGGCGACACCGCCACCTGCCCCACGCCCTTGCCGCGATTCAGCCCCTTCAGCACCTCATCAATATGCGCCCGGTCGACACCCACCTGACCAGGCGCACCACTCTGTGCAACTCCAAGAGGAATCGCAACCAGTGCCATACCAAAAACCGCAATCAAACGGAATCGAAACAGGCAGGAAACACTAACTAAATGCATACCCAAAATCGTAACAGCCGCGATTCACCCTTAGCCCCAAGTCCCTTAGTCCCTTAGTCCCAAGTCCCTCAGTCCCTCAGTCCCTTAGTCCCTAAGTCCCTTAGTCCCAAGTCCCTCAGTCCCTTAGTCCCTTAGTCCCTTAGTCCCCACTCACGGATGATACCGCCCAATAAACCCCGTCGCCCCCGCCTCGGGATAGGTCTCAATCTTCATCGGGTTCAGGCTCCACCCCGCAGCCACGCGCAACACATCCTCTTCGTTCGGATACGTCAAGTCACTTCGCTTGTAATACGCGGGGTCCTTCGCCGCAGCCGATGCCGCATCAAAGAACTTCAGCCCCACCTGCTCCTCAACCTGTGCGGAATTCCCCTGCCGATGCAATCGACCATCCGCCCACTCAAACATGCAGTCCAGAAAGCCGCCCCTGGCCCGCGCCCATGTATAGGCGTCTGACACCCGCGCACTCGCGAAATACTGCGCCTCTCCAAACTCATCGCTCAGCGCAACAAGATGATTCTCAAACCGCCGGTCCCGATCGGTGTCCGACATCAGGACCGCTCCCTCCGCAAGCACCCATCCATGCACCGGCGGCGTCACAAACACAGTGCCATCGTTCCAGTCCAGCGCCGCCTTCGTCCCCCCAGTCCAGTCTGAGGCGTGAACGTCCGACAAATGCAGCGCCGTCGCCACGCTCTTCGCATCATCGGCTCGCACCGCATACCACGCCGTTCTGTATCCAAAAGGCACCGGCGTCGACGGCGCTTCCTCAGCCGCAGGTTGCCGCGACGTGAGCCAGAAATACCCTGACCCCACCAGCACGCTAAAAATTGCGGTACCGCTTATCAGTCGGATGAATTGCTTAGCCATCGGAGTTTCGGAGTTTGGTAAGGCTACTTTACCTTCCAACTCATCCAATCGAGAAGCCATTTCCACGTCCCGTCCATCGTCCGTACCCGCGGCGGCTCCGGCACGCTCCCTTTCGGGTACACCACAGCCTTCCCGCGATACGCCTCAGCAAGCTGCTTGAACACCCGCCCCTGATCCTTCACGCGCCCGTCATTCGTCATCAGCCCCAGCGTGTACTCAACCGGATCGAACTTGTACATGCGATCTACATCGTGCGTGTCCCAATACGTAAACCAGCTCACGCCCTGCTCCATCGCCGCCATCACCGACTGCTCCAGCCACGCCGCCTGCCCTTTCTCCGGCAAATCCAAAATGCACGTGTTGAACTCCCCCGCCCACACCGGCTTGTCCTGCCTCCCCGCATAAGCCCGAATCAGCGCCGCCATCCCCGCCATCAACTTCACGCTTGGCGGATCCATTGCTCCGCCATACTTCTGCGCCTCCGTCCAATGCGGATAGCAATGCATCACCGGAAACCTCGCTGCAGCCAACGCCCCCGGCGAAAACGTGTCGTCCTCAAACCACGGATGATGATCCACCCCATTCACATGCAGCCCATCCGGCAACACATCCTTCATCAGCGCGAACATCTTCGCCATCCACGCATCGCCATCTCGCGCTGGCGCCTTCCAGCACGTGTTCAGCTCGTTGCCAAAATCAAACCCCATTACATTCGCATGTGGCTTGAGCGTCCGCCCCAGCTCGCGCACAAACAGCTCCTGCGCATCCCACATGCTTTTCTCTGTATAAAATCCATCGCTCAGCCGATTGAACGGCGGCAGGAAATACCACCCGCTCAGCTGCCCCGTGAACACCGTCACCAGCGCATCCATGTGCCGTTGCCCCATCAGCGTCACCAGTTGGTCAAGTCTTTCCAAGTGCAGCGGGCTCACCCATTTTGGATTGGGCTGAAAATACGGCCACACCAGCATGATGCGCAGGTGATCCGCGCCCAGCCCCGCAATCGCATCCAGGTCGCGCTCAATCGCCGCCGCATCCCAGTCGTTCCAGCAGAACCACCAATTCCGCGACGGCGTATAGTTCACCCCAAACCGATGCCGATTCAAATCCAGCCCAGCAGCCCCCGACATCCCCGCCTGCCCCAACACCGCAGAAAACACCTTCGGCCCAGCAGCGACAACCCCAGCCGCCGCCGCACCCGCCACAAATCTACGTCTATCCATTCATTGCCTCGTCAGTCACACGAAGCTTACTGCCCGCGCCTCGCTCTCACAACAAGCGTCGCTACCGGCTAGCGGAAGCCTCACAACAGGCCTGTCTTCCTGAGCGACGACCCTGAGCGTGGCCGAAGGGAAGGAGTCGAAGGACCTGCGGTTGTTCTTGCCGTTGCCTTTGGGAATTGAGCTGAGCACCAGCAGAGGGTGCCCCCGGTCTCGCTTTTGAGACCTGGGATACCTCGAAACTAAACGGCCGTCCGCATTGATGCTATTCCGCATTCCGCTTGGCCGCGATGCGATCGAAGATCACGGGAAGCATCTCAGACTCGATATCGGAAACGTCGACGCCATACACTTCCTTGACCTTGGCGCAGAGTGCGTCATTCGTTTCGTCGAAATGAAAATTCCACAACGACGAATCATCCGAGATCCAAACGTCCTCAACTCCCAAGACCTGGAAAAGAACGCGCTTCTTGAAATCCTCCGCAAGGTCGGCGTGCTTATCGACTCGCACCTGCGAGGCGAGTTTGAGCGGCACACGCTTTCCGGGTCGAGGACATGGCTCCCCGGAATCGAGCAGAATCTGCTTCCTGCGATAGAACTCCCGCTCCAAATTCGAAAGCGCTTCCTGCTTTGAATCTCCCCCAGCATCGACAAGCCACCCAACGATGAACGCACG
>JANXQR010000170.1 GCA_025353435.1 Acidobacteriota bacterium
CTCAGTGAGTGCCAGGTCCGCCAAATCCTACCTTTCCTCTCTTGTCCTCCCAGGGTGCAAGACGTAAACAACTTCATCGAGCTGCGGAACGACATCGTCATGATCGAGTTGGACTCCGATCATGATTACGCAGTTGAGATTATTCGGGCCGTCTGTGCTGGAGGCAACTCGACCGTGATGGTGTATTCGAGGATGCCAGGCTCCGAGGTTCCGCATTCGGATCTGCTGATGCGATGCATACGATTGGGAGCGCGCGAGTTCTTGAACCCGCCCTTTGCAGGCAAAGAATTGCAGGAAGCTCTGGAGCGGGCGACTTTGCGGCAACAGGGACCTGTTGAGCCAAAGAAGGCCCAGGGACGGCTGATGGTATTCTGCGCAGCCAAGGGTGGCGCCGGCGTGACGAACATCGCCTGCAACTTTGCGATAGCCCTCGCCAGGCAATCGGGACAAAAAACTCTGCTGATCGATATGGATCTGCCTCTCGGCGATGTCGCGTTGAACCTCGGCATCAGCTCACGGTACTCGACAATTGACGCATTGCAAAATTACAGCAGGCTGGACTCAACGTTCCTTTCCAGGCTTCTGGCACATCACAGTTCCGGCCTGGCAGTCTTGCCGGCGCCCGGAAGGTTCCCGGCTTATCTGGCTCCCGGCGATGCGATTGATCGGCTGTTGAGCATCGCTCGCCAGGATTTCGACAACGTCGTGGTGGATGCCGGATCAAAGTTTGACCTGGGGAACGGCTGCGCGGAGTACAGAGAGACTTCCAACCTGTATCTCGTCACGCAGAGTGGGATCCCGGAGCTGCGGAATGCGGCCCAGCTTATTGCGCAATGTCAGAGTCTTGGCGTGTCGAAGCTTGAGATCGTGCTCAACCGCTACGAGCCTGGTGTGTCCGACATGACTGAAGGCGATATGACGCGGGCCCTGGGCCATCCGATCTCGTGGGGGATCCCCAACGACTACAAGGCTACGCGCAGGATGCAGGATACTTCGGCGCCCGTGGTGGCAACTGATTCCCCCATCGCGCGCCACATCGAGGCCATGGCGCGTGCGGCGTGCGGGCTGCCTCCTGAGCTGCCAAAAGAAAGAGAGTCCGGCTTGCGGCGCTGGTTTGCCCGAGCTGGAAAAAGAACAGACAAGTCTGATTCGTCCACGGTTCCGAAGATGGAACTCACCCTTCACACGGAGTCGAGTGCGACAGCCACCGAGGTGCCCCACGGTGCCGTCGGATTGCAGGCCGGCAACGACCAACACCGTCCCAACCTCGACCGTAGGAGTTCATCACCGTGGAACTGCTGAAGCTGCCAATGTACCGTGCGGAGATTCACCGCATCCTCATCTCCAAACTCGATCTGGAGAAGCTGGCGCGCATCAATTCCAAGCAGGCGCGGGCGGCCGTATCCGGCGTGGTGGAGGAGATCATCACTGAGCAGCGCGTCCCGCTGAGCGGGGAAGAACAGGAAAGCATCAAGTTCGAACTCCTCGACGAGGTCTTCGGGTTGGGGCCTCTCGAGCCACTGCTTCGTGACGAAAGCATCTCCGACATCCTGGTCAATGGCAAGGACCACGTCTTTGTCGAGCGCCGAGGCAAACTCGAACGAGTCAACACCTCTTTCCGGGATGATCGTCATCTTCTGCAGATCATCGATCGAATCGTGTCGCGTGTTGGCCGCCGTGTCGATGAATCCTCGCCGATGGTGGACGGGCGCTTGCCCGACGGTTCGCGCATCAACGCGATTATTCCGCCACTGGCACTCGACGGCCCTTCCCTATCGATCCGCCGATTTGGAACCTTCCCGATGACGACCGACAAACTGGAGGAGTTGAATACCATTTCTCCGGAGATGATGGAACTGCTGTCGGCAGCCGTCCGCGCCCGCGTCAGCATCCTCGTCTCGGGTGGATCAGGCGCCGGCAAAACCACGTTTCTCAATATCCTTTCGCAATCTATTCCGAAGAATGAGCGCATTGTCACCATCGAGGACGCCGCCGAACTCAGGCTTGCCCAGGAAAACATTGTGCGTCTGGAGACGCGGCCACCCAATGTCGAAGGGCAGGGCGCCATTCGACAACGCCAGTTGCTTATCAACAGCCTTCGGATGCGTCCTGACCGCATCATCATCGGCGAGGTACGCGGCGACGAAGCCATCGATATGCTCCAAGCCATGAATACAGGTCACGAGGGCTCCATGGCCACCATTCACGCCAACACGGCGCGCGACGCGTTGACCCGCTTGGAATCAATGGTGGCAATGACAACGATGAACTTGCCGGAGAGAACAGTCCGACAGCAAATTGCCTCGGCCATCAAAATCGTGGTTCAGGTCGCGCGGCTAAGTGACGGCTCGCGGAAGGTGATGAGTATCTCGGAGATCACCGGCATGGAAGAGAACGTGATTAGCATGCAGGATATCTTCACTTTTCAGAAACTCGGCGTCGGACCCGACGGCAAGGTGAGTGGCGTATTCCGGCCGACTGGCATCCGCCCCAGATTCCTTGAACAACTTCGTCTCGCTGGAATTCAGCTTCCTATGACGACGTTTGAAAAGCCCATGGCAGTTAACTGAGACGAAGAGAGAAGTCGAGACGCATATGATATCGATCATTGTTTTTGCAGGAACCTTTGCGGTGGCAGCAATTCTGCTGATCGCTGGGTTTCGGCCCAGAACGACGAGAGCCAAGATAGACGTCTCAGCCGTAAGGCCAGAGCGGACACCCGCGATCAATGACGTGCGCAAGGTGGTGAAGTATAGCGCTATTCCGTTGATGAACCATCTTCTTCAGAAGATGGAACTCGCACCCCGCCTGCGCATGCTGATTTATCAGGCACAGGTGAAGTGGACTGTTGGTCAGCTGATGTTGATGTGTCTTGCTTCCGGAGTGCTCCCGTATTACCTGGTCTTACTGCGCACCGGGTCGGTGCTACCGTCACTCGCTATTGGGACCGCGGCCGTTTTCGCGCCGTTCGGGTTCCTGATGTTCAAGCGCAAAAAGCGGTTCGCGCGCTTCGACTTGGAATTGCCCAAGACGCTCGACCTGATGGTGAGTGCCCTTCGCGCTGGGCACAGTTTCAATGCGGCTCTGGAATTGGCCGCGCGTGAGGGCTCCGAGCCGGTTCGCAGCGAGTTAGGGATGTGTTTCGGCGAACAGTTCTACGGCCTCGATTTGCGGGATGCGATGGAGAACTTGATGACCCGTGTCCCTCTAAGGGATTTGCGCATCGTCGCCACGGTTGTGTTGGTTCAGAAGGAAACGGGAGGAAATCTCGCAGAAGTGCTGAACAACACCGCCGAAGTGATTCGGGAGCGGGGCCGGCTTAAGCGTCAAATGTTGGTGCATACCGCGCAAGGCAGGCTTACGGGTTGGGTTATCGGATTGCTGCCGATTGTGTTGTTGATCTTGCTATACACGATCAATCCTGGGCTTGAAAGCCTTCTTTGGAAACGCGAGCTCGGACTGAAACTCCTGTACTGTGGTGCGGGAATGATGGTCGTCGGCGGCATCTTGATTCGGAATATTGTCCGCCTGGACGTGTGAGGGAACATGATTGGGATACTGACATTCTGCTCGATCTTCACGCTGCTTTCTGCGGGCGGTCTCTTTTTGTTCAACCGCGAAAAGAGGCCGCGCATCTCGAGCATTTTCTCCAATCCCGACCAACCGCGCGGGCTTGCCGGCCCCCTGCAACAGGCTGGAGCCTCGCTAGGTACATTTGTCAGTCGCTTCGATAGCATTGTGCCGAGGTCGCAAAAAGATGTTTCCATTCTGCGCCAGAGGCTTATACGAGCTGGCTTGCGTGAAAAGTCTGCCGTAAAGACTTTCTATGGTTCGAAGTTTATTTTGATGCTTGTGTTTCTCATCCTTGTGCTGTCGACGGGCCTGGCGAGTGTGAACTACTTCATGATCATTCTGCTCGCATTGGGAGTTGGTTTCGTCGCCCCGGACTTCTGGCTGACCAGAAGGATTAAGGCGCGTAAGCGGCAGATCCGGCTCGCGCTTCCTGACGTGCTCGACTTGCTCGTGGTCTGCGTCGAAGCAGGCCTGAGTCTGGATCTGGCACTTTCCCGCGCGGCCCAGGAGATCGCAGGAACTCGTTCTGCCATCTCCGATGAATTCTCGGTCGTTCGGCTCGAACAATGCGCCGGATGTTCGAGAGCCGATGCATGGAAGCATCTGGCAGAACGGACAGGTGTTGACAGCGTGCGTTATCTCGCATCGATGTTGATCCAGGCCGAGCAACTCGGCACCAGCATTTCACGGAGCTTGCGCGTATATTCACAGGCTTTGCGGACACAGCGCATTCAGCAGCTCGAAGAACAGGCAGCAAAAGCCGGAATCAAGATTGTATTTCCACTCGCTCTATTCATCTTCCCTAACTTGTTTTTAGTTGTCCTGGGTCCAGCTCTCATGGAGATTCTGGATTCACTGAGCGGCATCGTCAATCACTAATTGAAAGGAGAGCACAAATGGACAATATCACTATCGTTCGGATCGTTGCAGGCGTTCTGTTTGTTGTTATGCTGGGCATTCTTATCCAGCGGCGCCGTTCACGCGTTGACTGAGAGGTCTGGGCGGCATAGCGACTTGCAATTCGCCATTGCCGCCCTCATCGTCACTCGGGAGACGCACTCGGACATCGGGGCCAGAGGATCGTTGAGGATTCGATCAAGTAAATACTCACCGTTCAATTTGGCCTTGGTTCCATCAACAACTGGGCTGGGCATTGCACATAGTCCAGCACAAATCCACGAAGGAATCGGAGTGAGAGGCAATGGAGAGCCGCTGGATAGAAGCTGACGAGAGTGGTTCGATCCTGATTGCCACGGCTCTGTGGATGGTCTTCTTGCTCGGATTCCTCGGACTTGCTGTCGACTTCGGCCACGTTCTCTACGTCAAGAGGAATCTCCAAAAGGCTGCTGATGCAGCCGCCCTGGCCGCAGCAATCGAAGTACGGACCTGCGGCGCCACAACCAACTGCGCAGCGATGCAAACAGCAGCGCAGAGCGCGTTAGCTGAGAATGGGCTTTCAGCAACAACCACACTCACCAATTGTTCCGGGACGGCAGGGTCCGGTATTACCCTGACGGTCAATAATCCGGTCTGTTCCAATTCCGGTGATCCCAACCTTGGCAAGAGCAACTATGCCGAGACAAAGGTCTCTGAAGCCGTACCTACCTATTTCGCGCGCTTTGTGGGAGTAACTTCGATCGACGTATCCGCCCGGGCTGAAGCTGCTCACGGCATAGGAGGGCCATGTATTTATGCATTGGATCCAACCGGACCGGCTATAACAATCGTTGCCGGTGTCATCGTTAACTCACGATGTGGCGTCGTCGATGAATCGACTTCGTCTAACGCATTGACCTGCGTAGTAGGGGCGTTTCTGTATGCCCCGAGAATCCAGATTTCTGGCGGTACTAGCGGGCTTCTCTGCCTGGCGACGGCGACCCCTTTGACCAACGTACCCGCCCCGACGCCTCGCGATCCTTTGGCCTATCTGCCAGCCCCATCTCAAGCCAATAGTGCATGTGGATCTAGCAATGCGTCCCCCTATTCTGACTCGTCGAAAGCTGTCAATATCGTGCTCGGCGGAAACGTTACGTTTAATCCTGGAGTGTATTGCGGCGGCATCTCAATCACGGCGGCTTTGCTTTCCAACATCACATTCAACCCCGGCACCTACGTCCTTCGCGATGCTACAAGCATTCTTGGGGTCACCTCGGGTGGGTTGAAAATAACCCTGAGCTTGTTAACCACTATCACTGGCAACGGCGTTACGTTCTACAACGAAGGGCCCACAGGCGGTTTCTCGATTGCTGAACCGGTCAGCGGGGGGTCTCTGTTGAGCCTCGGTAACGTCGCCTTGATTGCGCCATCGAGCGGCACATATACAGGCATCTTGTTCTACCAGGCGCCGGGCGTTACGGTGAGTGGGCTGTTTCTCGCCAATCTGCTGACGGCCAGCGACTTGCAGGGCGCTATCTATCTCCCCAGCGCGTCCGTGTCTTACGGTGTGAGCGCCGGGTCATCCGCTTATAACATTCTGGTTGCCAAGGACATCAACCTCACTGTCGCAGTCGCAAGCTCGTTCGGCGATGACTATTCGTCCCTGCAGGGCGGATCACCACTTAACGGTGACAACGCCACTCTCATACAGTGAGCGTCATGAGACTTTCGTTCAGGAGAACTATCATGCGTTTGGCTTCATGCTTCTCAAAGGTGCTGCGGAATTCGGAGGGCTCAAACCTTGTCGAGCTGGCATTGGCGCTCCCGATGCTGCTGCTCATTCTCGCGGCCGCTGTCGACCTCGGCGAGGCGTTCTACACCGGAATCGAACTCTGCAGTTCTGCCCACGATGGTGCCCTGTATGGGATACACAATTCTACTGACATCGCCGGAATGAGGAGTGCTGCGCAAAATGGATCTGCAAACCTTTCTGGATTTGTGGCTTCCGCGACATACGGCTGCGAGTGCTCTGATGGCAGCGCGGCTGTTTCCTCTTGCGGGGCCCCGCCCACCTGCGCATCCAACTATGTCAACTATGTCGATGTAACTGTAACCGCGTCCTATTCACCGGTCATTTCGATCGCCGGAGTTCCGTCTCCATCGACGTTTAGGAGCGAGGCTCGAATGCGCACTGGCGGCAATTGAGTCGAGGGAATAGCGGCCCAGACTGTGAGAAGAGTGTATGCAACGTCAACTGAAGAAGATGCTCAACGACGCTGATGGGGGCCAACTCATCGAGTTCACTTTGTGTCTCCCAATACTGCTCACTGTGTTTGTGGGCGTCATCTACTTCTCGTTTGTTTTGTATGCTGCTCACTTCGTCACTAATGGGGCAAATGACGGGGCTCGTTATGCCATTGTGAGGGGCTCTGAATGGAAAGGCGTAGCGTGCACAACGACATCGACTGTCAATTGCACGGCAACTAATACGGACATCTCGAATTATGTGGCAAGCACCCTGCCGGGCGGCCTGGGCACTTCAAATCTCACTGTTTCCACGACTTGGTCCGGTAAAACCTCCACGGGAGGAAATTGTGACACCCAGAATGGAAGCAATAGCCCAAATTGCCTGGTTAAAGTTCAGGCTACATACGTAGCCAGATTTCCGCTGCCCTACATGAGTTCTCAGAGCATGACGCTATCGGGCACCGCCGTCATGACGATCGCCCAATAACTACTTTGTACGGCGGTATTGTTCCCGCAAATGATTCTCGTCCGCGTTCATGCTCGAGCCTCCATTCACATTTGAGGCCAGCGTCCATCGAACCTGACAAACTTCGACTGTTCCCGCGGTGAAGTCAGCATGTTGTTCCCATCTGACAACAAACATTCGTCGCATTTGTCTACAAATGACAACACGGTAGCGATGACTGTGTTGATAAGTGCTTATTCCTGACAGGTAGGGTACGCGGGGCAATTGGCAGGGTGATTGCAGAATGTAGGGGTATGGGCTCACTCTCCATAAATCGAAGATCTGGCGTCATCCTCCTCACTGCTTTTGTGATCGCGGGTCTAAGCACGTTCGTAGTGTCACGTCTCGTGGCAGGACGTCTAACATCAACCAACCACCGTAAGGGATCAATCGTGGTTGCGGCGGCGTCGAACATCAAGATTGGCACGGTCCTCGCCGCAAAGGATCTTAAGACCGTTGAAATTGTTGGCGCTCCACTGGAAGGAGCCATCCGGGATGTGAAGGACGCAATCGGACGTGGTGCTCTTTCGGACATTTATCCAGGTGAGCTTATCCTCGAGCGCCGACTGGCGCCGGTTGGCGGGGGCGGCGGGCTGGCTGCCACCATCCCTCACGGAATGCGCGTTTGCGCCGTTAAGGTTGATGAAGTCGTTGGTGTTTCGGGATTCGTCACGCCCGGCATGCGAGTTGATGTGTTGATCTCTGGTGTTCCCCCTGGAGGCCTTACCGCCTCTGCTGATGGATCGCAGGTGCGGACGCTTCTGCAAAATATTGAAGTGAAATCTGCAGGGACCGATATCGCTGTGGATGGGCAGGGCAAGCCACAACAGGTGCAGGTTGTGAATCTGCTGGTCACGCCTGACCAGGCCGAGAGCTTAAGCCTGGCCAGCAGTCAGACGCGAATTCAACTGGTTTTGAGAAACCCTCTCGATACGGAGATCGCGCAGGTCAACGGGAATACGATGGGGCACCTGTTCAACGGGGGCGCCGTAAAGTCCAAGCCGGAGACGGCGCGTCGGGAACCGAAGAAGGCTTTGCCGGACTTCTACACGGTGGAAGTTCTGAATGGTTCAAAGGGAATTACGAAGGTCGCAGTCGCGGGAGCAAAGCAATGAAAACAGATTACAGAGTCCTCCTGGTTCAAAGCCGGTTTCTATGCTTTGCTATCCTTCCGTTGTTTCTAATTTCGAACGTTCCATTCGCAGTCGGGCAAACTCCTGCGCCTGACAGTCAGAAGCCGGTTCGCGAGGTCTCTGTTGTAGCGGGCAAGTCTCTGGTCATGGACTTTGATCACCCTGTATTGAGAGTTTCCACGGGATTAAACGACCTTGTCGAGGCGAGTGCCATTAGCCCCACGGAGGTGCTCCTCAACGGGAGGGCGACCGGACAAACCAGCCTTATCGTGTGGCAACGCGGAAGCGATCGCGAGTTCTTCAATGTTACTGTGCTGGCCGACGACTCAGGAGCGAACAGTCGCATTGATGCAGTCCAGCGCGAACTTCAGCTAGAGTTTCCCGACGAGCGCATTACAGCGACCTTGGACAACGGCTCGCTGTTTTTACGCGGCCAGGTTCACGACTTGTCCAGTTCAGAACGAGCCGTTCAGATCGCTTCCACCGCACTCGTATCGACGGCTATCCCCGATTTGAATCCGGGCAAAACCGCCGCAGGGCTGCAGTCGGGGCCTTCAGCGTCTTCGGGCAGGGTTGTAAATCTGCTCTTCGTCGATATGCCTCCAGCAGAGAAACAGGTTCTTCTCAAGGTCCGATTCGCGAGCGTAGATAGAACCAAAGCCAAGGCATTGGGTATAAATTTATTCAGCCTCGGCCTGGGAAACGTAATTGGGGGGCTTACCTCTCAGCAGTTTTCGCCGCCAGCACTATCCGGAGGCTCCAACGGCGGAAGCGGTCTTTCCAAGGGCGGTGGGGTCGCAACCTTCTCTGACGAGTTGAATGCTCTTGCCTATTTCCCAGGGCTTGGGGCGGGCGCTTCTATCAAGGCATTAGAGACCAATGGTGCGGTCGAGGTTCTTGCCCAGCCCAATGTAATTGCAGCGAACGGGAAACAGGCGAGCTTCCTCGCTGGTGGCGAGTACCCTTATCCGGTCGCCCAGGGCGGCTCAGGCGGTTCCGGTCCTACCATCACGCTCATGTTCAAGGAATTCGGCATCCGCCTGAATTTCATTCCAACGATTACATTGCGCGGGACAATCCGCCTCCAAGTCGCTCCCGAAGTCAGCTCGCTCGATTTCACCAACGCTGTGCAGGTGTCAGGCTTTGAAGTGCCGGCGATCAGCAGCCGCAAAGTCAAAACCGAGGTGGAGCTGAACGAGGGGCAGACGTTCGTCATAGGCGGGCTGCTCGATAACAGCGAGACCGAGACGTTGCAGAAGATTCCGTTTATCGGCGATATTCCCGTGCTCGGTAAATTCTTTCAGTCAATGTCGAGAACTAAAGCCAACACGGAGTTGATTGTGATGGTAACGCCCGAATTGGTTGACCCGATTCCCGCGGGTTCGCCAACGCCGGAGCTAAAGCTTCCCGTACCTTTCTTGGACCCGAACTCTCCCACGGCGATGAGTCATCCTGAATCGAAACAAACCAGCGATAACAGAGGGGTCGCTCCCAAGAGCATTCCAGTCGAAAGATTAATTGAAAGCCAAACGCCCGAAAAGGCGCTCATTACCGACCAATCATTTCTGCCCTCAGCAGCCGTGGGTGGATCCAGCGGCTCAACGCCGCAATAGTTCTTATTCTGCATTTCCAGAGGTGTGTAATGAATCCTGAGTTCTTGATTGTCTTCACGAGTAACGGCCTTGTTTTTGCAGCCATTCTGTACCTGGTTATGGCTTGTGAGATACCTGATCCAAAACGGTCGGCGACTTCCAGGATATGGGCAAAGATCGACGCCGTGATGACCCAGCGGCAGGAAACAAGAGCCCGTTGCTTCCCAACAATGGTTGTCTCTGGCTCGAGAGAATCGTTCTTGCTCGAAGGCCAAGAACGACAGGTCTCTTCATTTGGTCCTTCAGTGAACAAGCTCTGAATGGCCTGTCTGAACTTGACTGCGTCGAAAAACAAATAAGACATGCATAACTCCGCTCATCCCGCGCCGAATGCTCCTTCGCATTGCGGCGAGTGGTTCGTCGCGCGGGCCGGCCTTGTGTGCGTACTTAATCAAACGCAGTGCAGCACCGTTGCAACAAACGTTTCTGTTGCTGACACGCCTGGAAGACGCCGGCGCGGTCTGCTTGGTCGTCCCGAACTCGAAGAGCACGAGGGGCTGTGGATCATACCCTGCGAATCAGTTCACACTGTGGGCATGCGTTATCCCATCGACCTAGTCTATCTCGATAGAAAGCGTCGCGTAATTAAGATTATTGAATCCCTGGCACCTTATCGCATGTCCTTGTGTCTGCGGGCTCACTCCGTAATCGAACTCGCCCCCGGTGCCGCCCGGCGTTCCGGTACTACAGTTGGTCATCAATTAGCACTCGCCCCCTGTGCCGAAAGTTATTCCAGCCTATCTGAATGATCTCCGCATAGTCTCACCAGCACGCCCGTCTCGCCATCGCCCGTCATCAAGTTAGGCACAAGTATCACACTTGCGTGTAACTCGCGGTGCGGCGTGGTTGCTCACCGCATGCGACTCAACTTGGTTTGTATACGAAGTGATTCATGCACATTTTGGGAATGTAGTCAGATGTTAACAGTGGCCCGGAGGTGACATGACTTAAGCGCTGATTATCTGCACTTTAGAGATTCCTTGTAAATGGCCACTTACATGCAAACTCTATTGGCAGCCCCGCAATCCAGGGGGACTTACACCGCGAGGATACTCAAATGAACAATGCTCTGCTTCGGCTGCTTGTGAAGTTCCAAACCTTGTCCATGCGTGAAGAAGGTCAGGATCTGGTTGAATACGCACTGGTAGTCGGCCTTATCTCCGTCGCGGCAGTTGCTACGCTGAAGGGCGCTGCTACTGCCATCAATGGCCTCTTGACCAGCATTACAACCACGCTTAACAATGCCTAGTTCCGACCTTGTTTTGCAACGGCCCGGGATGGATGGTCGTAACCCGGGTCTGCTGTCGGCGGCCACAACCATACCTGCAACTCCCCCTTGCAGACTCCAGATAACATGAGGACACTCAGATGAATAATTGTCTGCTCCGGCTGCTCGTGAAATTCCAAACCGTGACCTTGCGTGAAGAGGGTCAGGATCTGGTGGAATACGCACTGGTGGTCGGCCTTATCTCCGTCGCGGCAGTTGCTACGCTGAAGGGCGCTGCTACTGCCGTCAACGGTCTCCTGACCAGTATTTCGACCGCCCTTGACAATGCTTAGTTGCGAACCTGTGTTGCAACGCCTGGAATGGATAGCAGTAACTTGGGTTTGCAATCAACGACCACAATCACACCTGCAGCTCCCCCTTGCAGACCTTAGATAGCGGATCAACATTCGACTTGGTCGATGATTAGTCCGAGGTAAAGCACCCGCCGTTGGCAGTCATCGATCGTTGTGGTAATGGATGTTTTTTGTGAGGGGCGTCATGGTTCTGTCGATTGTTATCCCGCTATTGAATGAACCCGCGCCGCTGCCTGCAGGTGCTCCGGCGCAACGGACTCTGTCCGTTGCTGCACGAGGCTCTCGTGCATTTGCGGAGACCTGGAAGTGAAGTTGTCGCCCCCACCAGTGGCGTCACCTGCGATTCAGATCAGTTCGCAGGTACGGGTAACTGTTGATGCGAGGAGTGTCATTCGCGCGTCAAACTCCTCGACCGCACTGCGCCAAGGCACATTGAGCTATGTCGTCTTTACTGTCCTCACCGCTCTCTATCTTCTGCCGTTCATGCGCATCATGCTTCCTCATAGCAATGAAGGAACACTTATTTACGGCGCAGAGCGCATAGTTCAAGGTGATGTGTTCGCGCGGGATTTCTTCGAAGTGATGGGGCCAGGTTCGTTCTATATCATGGCGCTGTTCTTAAAGGTCTTCGGAATAACATTCCTCGCCACCCGAATCTGGCTCTTCTGCTCATCGTTGGGTATCGCATTGTGCGTTTACTTCCTTTCGCGAAGAGTATGCGCACGGAACGCCGTTCTGCCTTGTATCGTTTTGGCTGGCACCTGGTTTGGAATGCAGTGGCCCTCCGTGAGTCATCACGTCGATAGCAACCTGTTCGCACTTCTCTCGGTCGTATGCCTGGTTATTTGGGAAGAACGCCGTTATCCCCTGATGCATTATGCGGCCGGACTGTGCGCGGGTGTCACCGCATGGATTCATCAGCCGAAGGGCGTGCTGCTCATGGTCGCGTTGCTCTTCTGGTGTTTTTACGGTACTTCTTCTCGAACCGGCCGCGTTGCGAATTCCCGCCGCTTGCTGCTTGGGTTTCTGGCTGTTGGTTTCATTGTCTGCGTCTACTTCTTCAGTCAGGGAGCCTTGGGGTCGCTTTTCTACGCGAATGTTATTTGGCCCGCGCAGAATTATGGAGCAGTCAACAAGGTGCCCTATGCTCTAGGCATTTTCAGCGAGTATTGGCATCATTGGGCGGCATTGCAGGGTAGGGTAACCGGATGGCCGATCGCTCTTGCCACGGTTCTCATCCTTCCATTCCTGCTGGTAGCGCTAATTCCCGCTGTCCTTCTTCTGTCCGTCCGTGAGTTGCGGTCAAGGCCAGTCAAACCGAGCACTCTGCTTTGCGTACTGGCCGGTTGGGCAGTGTGGCTATCTGAAATCCATCGCATGGATATCTACCATCTCGCCTTCGGCTGTCCGCTCCTCCTTGTCGTGTGCGTCGGTCTGTTGGGTGAACACGGAGCTCGATTCAGCCGATGGGCGCTGCAAGTGCTCACCATCTCGGCTGCCTGTCTTATGACTGTTAGTCTGTTGCAGGCAGTTACAGCCCAAACCGTTTCCACGAGGGTTGGACCGATCGGTGTGCTTCGGCCTGAGCCCCTGCTTCAGTACGTAGACGCGCACGTCCAGCCCGACGAGGAGATATTGTTCTACCCATACTGCCCTGAGTATTACTTCCTCACCGCAACTAAGAATCCCACCCGCTATAGCATCCTGGTCTACAACTACAACACCGCCACGGAGTTTCAGGAAGCGGTCCACAGACTCGAGCAAAGACGCGTCAAGTGGGTGATTTGGGACGGATCCTTCGACGACCACACCTTCAAAACCGTGTTTCCCGGCATGTCGCCCATGCCTGCGAAGGCACAAATCATTGAGCCCTACCTTCAGTCGCGGTACAAGCAAGTCGCGAGCATGGAAGGGTTCCGTATCTTGCTGAGGAACGAGTAAATGGCGAGCATATGCACCTCGAATCCTAATGCCGCGTGTGGCGCAGTGAACCTGCCGGGGCACTCGTCCACGCGTTCCAAGGAAAAGCGGTCACCGCTGGCGAACGAAAGTGTGCGCTTCGCGTTCGCAATGGTTGGCTGCGCAATCTACTCGCTTCCATTCATGCGTGTCCTGCTCGCGCGCACAGACGAAGGCACCTTTCTCGTCGGAGCTTCCCGCATTTTGCACGGCCAGGTGTTCGCGCACGACTTCGTGGAAGTAATGGGGCCCGGAAGTTTTTATTGGCTCGCAATGTTCTACAAGATCCTTGGGGCGAACTTTCTTGCCACTCGCGCTTGCCTCTTCCTGTCTTGGATGGCAACCGCAATTCTCGTCTACCTGTTAGCCCGGCGCTTAGGCTCATCTAATCGGCTCTTGCCGGTTACGTTGATAGTGGTTACCGGTTTCAGTTCACTTGGCATTGGTATCAGCCACCACATTGACAGCAATTGCCTCGCGTTACTGATGGTTTTGTGTCTAAGCATGTGGCATGAAAGACTTCGGCTGCGTTGGCTTGTTCTTGCAGGCGCCGTCGCGGCTCTCACCGCGCTGGTCCATCAGCCCAAAGGGCTGCTCCTGTTGATTGCTGCCGGGTTGTGGGTATGGAATCTGGAACGAAAGCACGGCCGCACCGCCCGCGCTCTCTCCTGTGTCGCCGCCGGATGTGCAGGAATCTTGGGAATTGCCTTCGTCTATTTTGCGGCCAATGGCGCCCTCGCCGACTTCGTTCGCGCGAGTTGCGTGTGGCCATTCCAGCACTACAGCGCCATCAACCAAGTGCCCTACGCTTATGGCACATTCACATTCAATTGGAGAGGTGTGCCGCTCAGTACACCGGGCTCATATTGCATATTTCTCCTCGCATGTCTGCTCATGGTGCCATTCCTCTATATCGTCGCGCTCCCCGGTTTGGTGGCTCTTCAGATCTTTTTTGGCCGCCTGCGACCGCTGCCCGCTGATGTGTCGCTCTATCTTCTCTGCGGGATATCTCTCTGGATTTCGGAACTGCACCGCAAGGACATCGTCCACTTGGTCTTTGGATCCCCCCTGCTGCTCATCGTAAGTGTCCAGTTGCTCAGCCACAGCGGGCGAATGTTGTCGCGCCTCGCACTTGTGATCCTCACTGCGTCCGCCTGCACGCTTGCCACTTGCAACCTGATGGTCGTTCTCACCGCGCATTCGGTTTCGACCCGCGTGGGCAACGTGGCCATGCTTGAAGGTGGCGAAGAACTCGTCGCGCTCAATGCGCGCCTCGCTCCCGGCGAGGAGATATTTGCGTACCCCTATTGCCCCTCCTACTATTTCCTGACCCAAACTGACAATCCTACCCGCTTCAGCATTCTGCAATCGGGCTACAACACGCCTGCCGAAGTGCGGGAGGTAATCCGCATCCTGGAGTCCCGCAAGGTGAATCACGTCTTGTGGGATACCAACTTCAGAAAGAAGTCGCTCGCTCTCGTGTTCCCTGCGGCGTTGCAACTGCCTGACGATCTGGCCCCGCTGGAGACCTATCTGCGCGACCGCTACATCCCCATTTACAGCCAGAATGGAATTCAAATCTTGGAGAGAAGACATGAGCCAATCGGCCGTTGAGAGATTCGCGGGGGCAGAATTCGACCACTTTGCCTCCTCATACGATCAACTTCTTGAGGACCCAATACGAATGGGCTTCGCGTCCGACCCGCTACACTTCTGTCAGCGAAAATGGCTCGTGCTCGATCGAATGCTTCGCAGCATCGGCCGACAATCAGAATCGATGTCCTGGCTCGACGTCGGTTGCGGGCGAGGCGAGTTTCTGGAACTCGCCGGAAGTCATTTCGCGAACGCCGCGGGATGCGATCC
>JANXQR010000218.1 GCA_025353435.1 Acidobacteriota bacterium
AAATTCGGAGAAGGGAAAAGGGCTGTTTCAACTACACGGCAAACTCGCCGCAATCAAAGACGACGGTGGCCACAGATTACCTGAACCACTGAGAGCGCGTTACGGGGCAGTCAAGAGGTTCTTTCCCGTCGTGCTGCTCTACGACCAAATTCTCTTTGCAAACACGCCGGTCACCCTGAAGAATCTAATCGACGCAGAGCTCAAGGTAGCCGGCATTGATGACTTTGAGTACCAGATCTGGCATGTTGAAGAGCTTGAAGTTTTGCTGAAGACTGTTCGAAAAGATGAGCTTGGCCGAGTGATCGAGCAGAAGTTCAAGGATCCTGCCTTCAAAGCGGTCGACCTATCGAGCTTTCTTTCAAAGAAATACGGCATGAAAGACCTTGAGATTGGAATGTTCGTGCCCGGAGGCGAGTCCCGGGCATGGACGACACTGCGCGCTCTTGCCGATACCGGCTCGTGATGCCGGACAACGGCATCGTGCAGGTGTTTGTTTCTGGATTGACGCTAACAGGCCAATACACTCATTGAGCGGAATTGTCGAAGACTCTTTTGAGTTCCAGGTGGATTGTGGGCTATCCGGAAGTTATTCCCAATTCGCTCCGAATCCACAAAAAAACAGAACAATCAGATTTCCCTCACGCCCGCCCTGCAAACTCCCGCGTCTCCGTATTCACCTTCACAGCCTCGCCAATCTTGATGAAGAACGGCACCTTGATCTCCATGCCCGTTTCCAGCTTTGCCGCCTTGGTCACGCCGCCGCTCGACGTGTCTCCGCGCACCGCAGGCTCCGTGTACTCCACCTTCAACTCCACCTGCGCCGGCAACTGCACCGCAATCGGGTTGCCGTTGTACTTTTCGAGCTGGATGATCATTCCCTCCAGCAGGAAATCAAGCGCGTCGCCAAGCTTCTCCGGAGACAGTGACAACGTTTCGAACGTCGTCTGATCCAGGAAATATGACCCGTCCCCGTCGCTGTAAAGATACGAGGCCTCCACCGACTCCAGGTCCGGCTCCTTCAACTTGTCGCTGGCCTTGAACGTCTTGTCGAAAACCGCCCGCGTCAGCAGGTTCCGCATCTTCAGCCGCACCAGCGTTTGCCCGCCACGCGCCGTCGGCGTGGAGACTTCCACGTCCAGGCAGTAGTAGGGCGCATTCTCAAACTCGAAGTACATCTTCTTCTTCACATCAATCGCATCAAGCAGTGCCGCCATCGTTCTCCCCTATCGTTCATTACCCACCGAGCTGTCTTCCTGAGCCTAGCCGAAGAATCTGCAGTTTTTCTTGCCTTTGCCGTTTCTCAATTCGGCACAATAGCGGGTGCCCCATTCTAGCGACGTTGTTGTTCTTGTCGCTAGGGTGGGATAACTGGAACCTTCGCATCCCGAGGTCACCCAGGCAACTTCCCTTCCCATGTTAAAGCCCCTGATCCATACCTTAACTTTTGTAAACTCCACCCGATTCCAGTTGCCCCCCTACCGAGCCTCCTTGTTAGTATTGGTGCGGTTCAGATAAACGTTTTACCACAGGAGTTCAGCATGAAGCGGTCCCACCTTGCGGCACTTGTTACCTTCGCCATTGCGCTTACTTTCGTCGCGGTTGCCGCGGCCCAACGCCCACAAGGCGCACCCAAACCCACCGGTCCCTGGTCCAACACCAGCCTCTCCCCCAACGAGCGCGCTGACCTCGTCCTCAAAGAGCTCACCCTGGACGAAAAAGTCGCACTCCTCCATGGCGTAGGCATGCCCACCGATGAGCCCGTGACCATCGAGAATGCCCCGTCGAATCGCGGTGTCGGCTACGTGGTCGGCGTCCCTCGCCTCGGCATTCCCGGCATCGACATGAGTGACGCGGCTTACGGCGTGCGCTCCAGCGGCGTTAATGGCCGCTACGCCACCGCCCTCCCCGCCAACGTGGCCGCCGCCGCCAGCTGGGACACCGACGCGGCCTACGAATACGGCAAGCTGATTGGCCACGAACTCCGCGCCCAGGGCTACAATATGACCCTCGGCGGCGGCATGGATATCACCCGCGAGCCCCGCAACGGCCGAACCTTCGAATATCTGGGCGAAGACCCCATCCTCGCGGGCGAGCTGGTCGCGCGCCTGATCCAAGGCACCCAGTCCGAGCACATCATCGGCGACATCAAGCACTACGCCTTCAATGACCA
>JANXQR010000304.1 GCA_025353435.1 Acidobacteriota bacterium
CGAGTCGTTCGAGAGGGTCGCCGAGTGAGGCATCGCCGGTAATGGCGAGGGACTGCTCGAGCGAGAACATGAATTCAACGACCGTGCAGAGCTCTGAGCCCTGCGATGGATCGCGGCCGGAGAGATGCTCATCGCAGGAGAACATGCCGTTGGGCAGGCCGTGATAACGATCGAGCTCGGCAATCATCTTGTGAACAGCGGCGCGATCCGAGGTGGCGCCGGAGACGAGCGACCAAACCGGACCAGTCTTGATAGCCTGACCGTTGTTGACGCCATGCGTGGCGAGAGCCAAGTCCTTGAGTCCACCGCCTTCATTGAGCTTGATGAACTCGGCGGTTATCTTTTGCTTGTACTGGAAGTCCGCAAATTGCGCGATCCAGTCATAACCCTGCGCGTGCAGCAAGTGTGCGAGGTCGAGCAGGAACGACGAGCCGGTGCGGTTATAGAGCCAGACCACGCTGAGCAACTCGTCCTGCCAGCGGAAGCGGCCCCAGTCGCGAAGCGGGCGCGACGGCAACTCACTGATCTGATAGCGGAAATATTTCTCCATAAGCGGCAACACGCGCGGGTCGGCGGTTGCATCGTGATGTTGCGTGAGGGCCTTAAGCATGACGAAGCGCGGCCACCAGTCGTTGTTTGACGAAGGGCCAATCATGCCGTTGGGTGCCTGATGAGTGAGCGTCCATTCGACGAGGCGCTGGGTCTTGGCTTTCAGACGGGCATCATCGAGCAGCCAGGCAAGCGGTAACAGGCCATCGAGAAAATAGGGACCGCGTTCCCATGATTCGCCAGTACCGCCGAGCCATCCGCTGTTTGGTCCAACGTCGGCCCACGTTTCATCAAGATGACCACTGAGCCCATTGGCCTGGATTTGCAGTTGCGAACGCAACCAACCTAGCGGGCGAATCGAACCGAGCGGAAGAGGTGTGAAGACTCCTGGCGTGAGCGGGGCACGTGCGCGGATCGCGGTGGCGTTGGGCGCTCCGACGTCCAGTGCGCACGCCAACGAAGGAAGCGTACAGGCCGCGCCGGCCATCGCTGATTGGCTGAGAAACCTGCGGCGCGAAGGGGAGAAATGCGCAGATGAGGACACGGATACTCCAATCAAAATGCCTTGGCCAATCGTCATTGCTGCATTCAATGGTTCTGATCCATTGCACGCCGCTCAGCCAGTTCGTGCGCTACACAAGGGTCAAGCGGATTCCTGATGCACGCGGAACGGTCACCTCGTGTTTACCCCGCACCAGATGCCCGCGATGGTCTGCAAGCGAGATATGGGCTTCGCGGCTGTCGAGGGCTGGAGCGTGCAATGTTTCGGTTTCGACCTCTCCCATTCGGTTGGCGCCGAAGTCGATGGTTAAAGCGAGATCCTTTACCGCATCCTTGTTCAGGATGATGATCGACATGCGGTCGTTTGCCAACTTGGCGGCGTACGCAGTCGCATTTACTCCAGATTCTCGAAGTCTTGAGGAGAGATCGGCCTGCACCAAGGTCGCACCGCAGAACGAGCTCGCGAACTTGAGGCCGTAGGCCACCGGCTCCAGCGTGTATTTTGAATCGAATGTGGCAATGGGCGTGTAAAACGGGTGCGGGCGCGTGGCGATCTGATCTTGGGTTGCGCCTTGCTCTTTCAGCATGACGTCTCCGGGCAGGAAGCCACCGACTGAGTTTGCCACGGACTTGCCGGTGCCTCCGTGCAGGTTGATGCCTGAATAGTTGTTGCTGGCCAGGAGTAGCGAGTAGTCGGCGGACCAGAGAGCGGCTGCGAACACATCCGAGACACCGGGCTTGCCGCCGCGATAGCACGTATTTCCCTCGGTCATGCGAACCCGCACGCCCATTTTGTTGGCGGCCGCGGTGGCGATGTCGGCTGTCTTCTGGATCTTCTCCATGGTTGCCGGCTTCAGGAGGTTCGGGATGTTGACATCGGGGTTTGTGGCCGGGCCGCCGAAGTAGTAGTGGTGCGTGAGGCGCACCACGTGTGGCGGATTCTCGACTGACGGCCATCGATCGGCGATCTCGGTCAGCCAATGCACATCCGCGGCCACGTCCGGGATGCCGAACTTCGCTTCGGGAACGCGGGTGGTGACGGCGCGGGCAAGGGTCAGCCATTCGTCCAGGTAAAGTGCGGCGGACCAGGTTTTGGGGTCGCGAAGATGATTTTTGAAGAGATCCGCTTCGTTCCCGATCTGGAAGTACTGCAGGCTTGATCCGAGGGTTTGGGCCACGAACTCAGCCTCTTCGGCGGCGCGTTGCGGTGTGTTGGTGCCCATTCCGATGCCGTAAAGGCATGTCCAGCCGGTGGCCTTGAGAAAGGCGGCCAGGTTGCGGACCGCTTCCGGCGTGACAGCGTAATACTGCGCCTTTGGCTCGCCCTCCACTTCGCGAGTTTGTGGGTGCGTGGGCTCGGCGGAATCGAGAGTGGGCTTCCACCAGGCAAACTCGCTGGTGTTACCGCCCAGGCGCAGTACGCCGTTGGGGGAGAGCGCCTTGAACTGCTCGATCAGGC
>JANXQR010000318.1 GCA_025353435.1 Acidobacteriota bacterium
CGTGCGGCTCGACGTGCACGTGCAATCGTCGCCGCAGTTGAATTTTCAGAATGCCTATGCGAAGTTGGCGGGGGACGTTGACCTGCGGCTGCGAGGGACTCTGGCGTCGCCTTCGCTGCTGGGAAGGATCTCGGTCACGGAGGGAACCGCGACGATCGCGGGGACCCGCTATGAGTTGCAACGCGGCGATGTAACTTTTACGAATCCAGTGCGGATCCAGCCGACCATCGACCTGAATGCGACCGCGCGCGTGGAGGATTACGACATTACGCTCGGGCTTCACGGGACGCCACCGGACAAGATGAGCATTTCTTATCGGAGCGACCCGCCATTGCCGGAGGCGGATGTTGTGGCGTTGCTGGCGCTGGGACGAACGCAGAGCGAGCAGGGCCTGTACACGCAGCAACAGCAGCAATCGGTGGGCATGAGCCCGTCCACGGACATGTTGCTGGGTGGTGCGCTGAATGCCACGGTGAGCAGCCGAGTACGGAAGCTGTTTGGCGCCGGGTCGGTCAAGGTGGACCCCAGTTACCTGGGCGCGCTGGGCAACTCGACGACGCGCATCACGGTTGAAGAGCAGGTGGGCAAAAACGTCACGCTCACGTACGCTACCAACGTGGACACCTCCGCCCAGCAGTTGATTCAGGCGGAGATCGCAATTAACCGCCACGTCTCAGTACAGATGACACGGGACGAGTCGGGAGTTTTTTCGATGGTCATAAAGACGATTCGGCGCTACCGGTAAGTCTGCGACGATGAGCACGGGTGAAGGCCATCGCTCTCCACAACTTTTTCGCTGCTGAAATAACATGGTTTCTAATCCAATAACTCAATTAGTTATGATGCAAAGTAAGCCATCGCGGATGTGGAGATTAGGGACCTCATTAAAATTAAGGCTGATTATTGGCCTCGACGCGCCACAGAACCGCGCCGATGCAGCACAACGATCAAACGATTCAGCAATTGAACCGCCGATTCGAGCGAGAGCTTTCCATAGATTTTTTGCTTCGAATAAGCAACTTAGAAACCTTCTTGCGCATTTTGTGTCTGTAGAGATACCGAGGCGGTTGGAACAGCCCGGGTCGCTGTCTAAAGCAGCATGAAGCCAGGAGGGAGTTACAAATGTTCAATACAAGGGTTGCATCCAGTACGGCGTTGCTCGCTGCATCGCTCGCGGTATTTCAGATGGGTATTCCCCGTGTTTCAATGGCGGCGCCGAACGCGCTCGCAACCGCGCAAGACGATTCCAGCGTGGCCAACACGGTGATGGGCAAGCTAGACAAGAAACAATTCAAGAACGTGAAGGTGACCGTGGACGGAAGCGGTGTCGCCACACTGGCCGGGACCGTGGATCTGTTCGAGTACAAGATGGATGCAGACCGGCGCGTGCACAAGGTGAAAGGCGTAAACGCGGTGCGCAATGAGATCGAGGTTGCTGGTCCGACAGTCTCCGATCAGGAATTGCAACAGAAACTTGGAGAAAAGCTGACTTACGACCGCGTGGGCTATGGCAACCTCTACAACGCCATCAGCCTTGGCGTTCACGACGGGATTGTGACACTTGGCGGGCATGCACGGAGCGATGTGGACAAAGACTCTGCCATGGCCCTGGTGGCAACCTATCCCGGCGTGAAAGAGGTCAACAACGAGATCGAAGTTGACCCGGTCTCGATCATGGACGACCAGACGCGAATGGCGGTGGCGCGCTCCGTTTACGGCGCTTCCACTTTGAACAGATACGCCATGGATCCTGCAAAGCCGATCCGCATTTCGGTGCAGAATGGGCATGTGGAGCTTTCGGGCGTGGTTGACAGCCAGGGTGATAAAGATATGGCTTACATGCGCGCGAACCAGGTTCCGGGAGTGTTTAGCGTGAAGAACGAATTGCAGGTTGCCGGTGCTTCAAGCGAGAAGTCGCAGAAGTAGAAACACGCGCTGACATGACGGCGGGTTGAGCCTACCGTAGCTCGGAAGGAAGGGCCCTGGAGCTTTGCGCTCCGGGGCCTTTCGCCGTTGACGATGAGGTGTTTCCCTGCTGACTGATAGCGGCGTCTTGCCCCGATATACTGGAAGAATGGGTTCCGCGATGCCAGGGGTTTGGGAAAAGACGCGCACGACGCTGGAGATGATCAAGTGGGAGCACTCGATTTTTGCGCTCCCATTCGCGATGACTGCGATGATCTTGGCGGCGAATGGCGTGCCCGCTCTGCGGACGATTGCATGGGTCCTGGTGGCTATGGTGTCGGCGCGGTCATGCGCGATGGCATTCAATCGCTGGGCTGACGCCGATATTGACGCGGCCAATCCCCGCACACAAATGCGGGCGATTCCGGCCGGGCAGCTTTCGCGCGGATTTGTGCTGGGGTTCACAATTCTGTGCGCAGCAATTTTTGTGACCGCCGCCGCCGCGCTGAATCAGCTGACTCTTTGCCTGTCGCCGGTTGTGCTGGTCGTACTTCTCTCCTACAGCTACATGAAGAGATTTACGCGGTGGTCGCACCTTGTGCTCGGTCTGGCGCTGGGACTTGCCCCTTCAGCCGCATGGATTGCCGTGCGAGGCTCACTTAATCCGCGCATCCTGGTTCTGACGGCGACGGTAATGCTTTGGGTGGGCGGGTTCGACGTGCTGTACGCGTGTCAGGATTATGAGCACGACCGGAACGCCGGCTTGCACAGTCTCCCACAAGCGATTGGGATTCCCAACGCATTTTTGGCGGCGCGCATGATGCACGTCCTGATGCTGGCACTGCTGGTGGTTTTCGGACGGCTATTCCAGTTCCATATAGCGGGTTGGGTGGGAGTAGTCGCCGTTGCATTGCTACTGGCCTATGAGCACTCGCTGGTTTCGCCCCGCGATCTGCGACGCTTGAATGCAGCGTTCTTTACGATGAATGGCGTGATCGCGATTGTGTTCTTCGTGTTTGTGGCTGCGGATCTCTGGCTGCGGGGAAGAGTTTAACGGTGGCCGATCGCGAAGGGCAGAACCCTGAACTGAGAATGTGGTATGGTGCGAGGCAGAAACCAATCGGCCAAGATGCTTCGCACGCAGCGATGAATTCAACCTCAAGAGAAGCAGGAAGCGGCATGAAGATCGCCATCCAGGGAGAGCCGGGCTCTTTCAGTCATGAAGCAGCATTGAAGCTGGTTCCGGGCGCGGAGATTGCGCCCTGTTCGCTGTCTGCCGACGTATTTGCGGCCGTCGCTGGTGGCACCGTGGACGCAGCCGTCATTCCCATCGAGAACAGCCTGGCAGGCTCAGTTTCGGAGCATTTCGACCTGTTGCTGAACCACGATGTGAAGGTGGAACGGGAGACGCTGTTGCGTATCCGGCATAACCTGATTGCGATCTCGGGTGCTTCGCTGGGGACCATTGACCGGGTATTTTCGCATCCCGTGGCCCTGGCACAGTGCCGGAAGTTTCTGGCCGAACACTCGCGCATGGACTCCTTTGCTTTCTACGACACGGCGGGCAGCGTAAAGCAGTTGATTGAGCTTCGCGACCGGCACGCAGGGGCGATCGCAAGCCGCGCCGCAGCCGAGTATTACGGAGCGGTAATTCTGGCTGCTGATATCGAGGACAATCCAGAGAACTTTACGCGATTCTTCCTGATCAAGCGGTCGCGCGAGGTAGACAACGACCCGATGGCCAACAAGATCAGCATTGCGTTTTCGCTTGAGAATCGGCCCGGATCACTGGTGGCGGCACTGACTGCGGTGTCGGCGCTTGGGACTAATCTGACCAAAATCGAATCTCGCCCCGTGCACGGCAAACCGTGGGAATATATTTTCTACGTCGACTGCCAGCTTGGCTCGCGCGATGAGGGCGATCGCGCGCTAAAAGCGCTCGAACCGCACTGTGCGATGGTGAAGTCGCTGGGTTGTTACCGGGAAGCGGGAGACGCTTCGAGTCAAGCATAGGAACTGCGAGGGCGACCTGACGTCCTGCGACGAATCAGGTTGGTTACTAAATAAAAAGGGGGATCGCCCGAGCGATCCCCCTTTTTCATTTTGTGTTCAGGGTCAAAAGCAGAGCCAGGTTCAATGGCCCCGATTTCCCGCTCGCTATATCCAACCGTTAGAAGTGATAGGCGACGCCGATCGTCGGCACGTAAATGTTGTACCACTTGTTGGTGGTGAGATTGACGGCGTTGTTGCCTGATCCCTGGCCGAAGTTTGGGACCTTGGTGACGTAACCGCGGTATTCGGCACGAATGTCAAAGCTTGGGCTGACTTCATACGCGAAGCCGGCGCCATACAT
>JANXQR010000350.1 GCA_025353435.1 Acidobacteriota bacterium
CCCGTCCAGGCCGGCCGCCCTGACTCCCGCCCGGCGCCGTTCGTGACTCCGATTAAAGGTCGCTTGTGACGCCTGACCGGAAACCCGCTACAGCGGACCCCGGGCACGGCTCCGCATTCCGGGCACTCAACCAAGCACCACTCTGCGCGCCGAATCCAATCCTCCTGGAGTGGCACCGCATGGTAACAACGTCCCGTGAGGTGGCTCGGAAAGACCAAGCCGCTTTCCCGGGCCTCCGTGATCCGCTTCCAGTCGAGTAGGACCGTCGCAAACTCAGGAGCGAGTGGCAACTCGTCGTCAGAATACTCGGTCTTCACTGGACCGAGGCGACCGTGCACCACCGCCTCATCCACCTTCATGCAGCAAGTGCGGGAAAGTGATCTTAATCCAGTCGAGGGCGAGGAACTCCTCAATGTGCAGTCCCGTAAAGAGGGCGGAGATCAACATCGTGTGATAAGGCTCAGGAAGCAAATTGATCAACATGAAGCACTGCTCAATCGTCAGTTCAACGGGCTTTTCTGCCTTTTGCCAATACCACGTAATTCAACGAGTTGAATCGGGTTCTCATGAAATTCGAGCATTTCGTACAGCTTTGCTTTGTTGAATAACCGATTGACGAACGCCTTCAGGTGACCCTTGGTTTTGGGCTTCAGGGGCAAGGCCCTTCAACCAGTTCTGAAAAGCAAGCGGCTTAAGCCTGTCCAACTTGGTATCGCCTCATGTACCGCGGATCTTATTACAAAGGCTCAGATAGGAAATCGCTGTCGAATACGAGAGTTCGCCTTCACGAACTGCCGGCTGACCCAGGCTAGCCTTACGGCCAGCCGCTCGCTCGCACATCAGATGCCGAGTCCAATTGCAGCATTCAATTTGAACAATTCTCCAATCCTGATATATCGCCGCAAGGTCGCCACAGATTTGTGACCGGTCTGTTTCATGATCACGAATTCGCTTATCAGCCGCAATTGTTGCAGACCATCAGTTGCTCGGGTTCCGATCTCCCTCTCTCGATGAGCACAATCGAGAGATGCGGGAAATTCTGGCCAACACCAACGACGCCAGCAAGCCGCTGTCCGAGCAGCAGTTCTATGAACTCATGCTTCTCGATCCTGAGCCCGACGTTTCAAACGTCTGCCGGGTGCGTCAGGCTCATGTCCACTGGGACGAGCAGGTCGCCGGGATGGTTTGGGATAGGGTGGATTGGGAGGAGTTCGCAACTCTCGAGCAGGCTCGCGGGCGATACGAGAGGCGGAGGCAGGCTTTTGGTTGAAACGGGCTTCCGCTTTTCCGATATGGTTCTTTAGGCCTCACGCATACGACGCGATAAGGCGCTGTTCACAAAGTGGCGGGGAATGGCGCTTCTTTCCCGTGCCGGTTTTGTGAACGACGCGGGCTAACCCTCGGCCTTCCAGAAAAAGCAGGTGCTGGACCCCCGTTTGAGGCAGTACACAACCGGCCCTTATATTTGGATACGGGCCAACGCCCGGGAAACGGTTTTTCCCGGGCACTGGAATCGGTGGACCCTTGCTGACTAGTCAAGACTAATCGTCCGTCGATGAGAGCATTGGCGACAATGCGCTTATTCAGTCCTCGAATAGCCTGAATCGGTATCTCCCGTATTGGCCGCCACAGCCCTTCAGAGCCGGAGTACGCCCCGCAGGATAACGATCCCGGTGGCGGATATTTCCGGTTCGAAATTGACTCGAATTCGCAAGATGCTCCTGCGGCCCATCTTTGTGCCCTGTTCGATCGCCAACTCGTTGTTCTCAACCAGGCCTTCGCTGGCGAGATACGCTGCCAGCGGCCCCGTAGAAGCGCCGTTATGGGAGAGATGGTGAACATTCAGCACAGATTGAGCCCAGCAATTCTAAGTAATTTTCTGAAACCATAGAAGTACGGTCATAATCTCATATGTGACGCTCTGATTCAGAGCATGAAAGGGCTCATATGAAACTCACTGATCGCACCATTCTAATCACCGGCGGCTCTTCTGGTATTGGCCTCGCCTTTGCTCTCAAGTTCTTAGAATTCGGCAACCAGGTCATTGTCACCGGCCGGCGCCAGCCGGTGCTTGACGAGCTCAAGGCGAAAAACCCGAAGCTTCACACCATCCAGAGCGATGTCGCAGACCCTGCGCAAATTGCCGCCCTCGCGGCACGCGTAAAGAAGGATTTCCCCAGACTTGACGTATTGATGAACAACGCGGGTATCTTGCTGTACAAGAACCTTAGGGTACCGGCATCTGACCTCGACGGTTTGATGGCGGAGGTGAACATCAACGTTGGCGGAGTGATTCGAACGACCTCAGCGCTTATGGATGTCCTAACGGAAAATAAGGGCACAGTGATCAACGTTTCCTCCGGCCTGGCGTTCGTGCCGCTGCCGCCTGCGCCGATCTACTGTGCCACCAAGGCCGCGATTCATTCGTACACGTTGTCGCTGCGCTTCCAATTGGAAGCGAACGGCGTGGAGGTTGTCGAGATCATGCCCCCTGCCGTGAAGACAGACATGACGACAGAGCTTGTAGAGGGCGGCGCGAGTGCGATGACCACCGACGATCTGGTGAAGCAGACCTTCTCGGCCTTGAAATCTGGCTCCCTTGAGATTCATCCGGGACAGACCAAGATGCTCGCGCTGCTAAGGCGGCTGGCTCCCGGTTTTATCAACAAGCAGTTGTGGAAGGCGTCCAAGTCTCTCGTGCCCGCCAAGGCATCGTGAGTCCGCCCTAACCCGCTCGGTCCGCAACATATCCTGTCTTCACCGTTGTCCTATGGAGGAAGAATGAAAGCGGTGTGGTTCGGCCACACGTGAGGGCTTTGAAGTTCGGGCCTCCATAGCCCAAGGAAGTTCCGTTGTTTTGGCGAAGCACACTTCGTCACGCCGCCGCCGCCACTAGTAGCATCACATTACAGTCATGAGAAACACAGCGACAATGAAGCCAGAGAAAAAGCATGAGATATGAGAAGGGCCATAAAAACGTCACGCATGACCGCATTCTGGAGGTTGCTGCACATCAATTCCGCCAACAGGGTATCGCGGCGTCGGGTGTTGCAGGCATCATGTCCGACGCTGGCCTGACGAATGGGGCTTTCTACGCCCATTTTTCTTCCAAAAACGACATGATCGAGAAGAGCCTCGAACGGGCCACCGACGAGCAGTGGCAGCAATTCGCGAAAGCAATTGAGTTAGGGCGCTTGATGGAAATCGTTCGCGCCTACCTCTCAGAGGACCATCGGGATCAGGCCGACAGCGGATGTCCTTCTGCCGCGCTTCTTCCCGAAATTTCGCGCCAGGAGCTAAGCACACGCCACAGCTACACCGAGTCGGTCAGAAGGCTTGTGGATGCTGTAGAAAGGCAATTGCCAAATATCCCGAAGGGGCCAAAAGGGCGCGAAATTGCCATCGGACTTTTCGGTCTTCTCGTTGGAACGCTCCAACTCTCTCGGGCTGTGGATGACCCTTCCTTTTCAAAGGTTATTTTGACCGCCGGTACGCGTGTGGCGGGCGCACTGATTCAATCATCAGTGGTCGGTCGAAAGAATCGAATGAAGTGAAGCTGTACGATTCGCTAGCAAGGAATCGCTGCGGGGCAAGAGAATCAGGGGAAGGTGCGCCATGGTTTGAGCAGGGGCTGAAGCAGCGCTGGGCGGATGAGGAGAGCACCTTGTTCGAGCTCGTTCGCGGCGCCAATTCAGTCAAAGAGCTGGGCTGAGCTGCAAGTGGCCACAGTCCCGAGAGGGTAGGCCTTTTCAAATCCCTATTCTTCAATCGTCTCGGCAGACGATTCAGGCGATTTGATTTTCGAATGGCGATAACAGGCGTTGGTGATGAAAAAGTCGTCGTCCATTGGTGCTCTTGGATCCTGCAAAAGGCCGGCGAGGAACGTTGCCATCCGTCCCTGCAACTATGCGTCGGCCGGCGTTGATGATAGTGTCGGTCGGCTTAGGAACCGGACTAGCCGTTTGATGTTCTGGGTAGTGGCCGCCAAGAAGAACTGCGCTCGGACGAACTTCAACCCTCGAAGCTGGAGCCGTTGGAGTCCGATGTGTGTACAACTCTTTAGTCTCTCGCGCGCTGCCGAGCTGCTTCGTTCATGTGGATGGCAAACGATATGCTTCTGTTGCGAAGCCAGCGCGCAAAGAATGAGCGCTGAAGCGCTCAAGTTCCTCTGCAGTGAAAGCAGCCCGCCTGAAGGCGCACTTGATGATGCTCCCAAGGGAGTGGCCGCTTAGGCCCCCGCGCACACCTTGTGGGGCTGTAACGTGTCGAAACACAGGCCCGAATTTGATCTGCGCTGCCGATAACCAGAGTTCAAGACTACGGACCGGACATGTCAGCTTTGTAATCTGAGTGTGGTCCGATTGCGAGCCCCGTATGAGTTCCATTTCGCGCCCCTTTCCTTCCTGATCTGTCTTGGAAGATGGCAGAAATATCGTAATCCCGGGATTATGTCGCCATAGATTATCTGTCCTGATGCTGGCCACCTCTGACCGCCGCATCCCCACGACAAATCCGGTCAGGAGGATTGCCCGGTCTCGCAAACCGCGGACGCTCTGATCCAGACTGGCGAGAACTTTCTTTAGCAGCTACAGATATCAGGGCGCACAACGGCGGGCCTCGTCAGAGGCTCATGTGTTCTAACTTTCTTCATGGACTTTCCTATTTAGTGGAACTTTTGGGCGGGGATTCTTTAAGGAGAGACATACGTTGGCTGGCTTACTGACGAGAACCCAGAATTATCACCACTGAATGCAACGGATGTGTCTAATGCCATCGAAGACCAACGGATCTGTCTTCGCGCTGGGCGATTCTTCGCGTTATCCTTACGCTATGTGCGCTCGACTTGGAGTTCCGAAGATCGTCAAGCCAAAGCGCAAATCCCCACCGTACCCATTCATTCTCGAAGCTCTAATTCCGCTCAACCCCGAAGTGCGACCCATGTTTTCTGGGTTCGCTGTCTACCTTGGAGACAAGATCGTGCTCATGCTGCGTGATAGTCCGAAGCAGCTGGAAGACAACGGTGTCTGGCTCGTCTTCTCTGAGGTGGCCAACCTGACCGACGCCGGCATCCGCCGAGACTTCCCCTCGCTCCGTTTAATCGGACTGCTCGGTGGCAAGATCGATCATTGGCGGCTCATCCCCGCGGACAGCCCGACCTTCGAGTCCGAAGTGCTGCACGCCTGCGAGCTTCTCCTTCAACACGACCTGCGAATTGGCCGAGTCCCACAGTCTCGGCAAACCCGGCCCGGCAGTCCCCGTAGTAACTGACGACGACGCGCGGCCTCCTGCGACGTTCTCGCAATGCGATGTGCGAATGTTGGCATTCCCTTTTCAGTCACTTGCGCCGGGAAAATCAGCTGCTATTTTGGGCGGCTACGTGCAAGGTTGTGACGACAGCGGCAGACCTACCGACGACGAAACCGATTTGTCGGGCGACACCGTGACCTGTTAAGTCCGCCTGTGAACACAGCTGAGGACGCGGAGATCCACAAACTCGTGTCGGTCTTGAATGACCATCGGTCTAGTCCGCGCCAAAGCCCGCCAGCAAAGCAGTCGCGGCGAACAGCAATGTGTCAAACACGTAGTTGATCCCTTCCACCGCTAGCGGTGAGTGGATCTCCATCGCGAGGATAGGAACGTAGAAACAAGCCGTGAGCAGTAGAAGCACTAGCCCTGCGCCGGCGGCAGCGATGCGGATCGTGCGGCGGATGAGCAGACCAACACCCGCGAGGAGTAAGGTTATTCCGACAAAATACGCGAGCAGCGTCGGTGCCGGTACCCACACCGGCGTCAGCTTCTCCAGCGGAACGCCTGGCACAAATCGTGGAAAGAGGAAGTGCTGGATCGCATAGAAGACCATCGTCGCGGCGACGACTACTCGCCCGAGCCGCATGAGCGCCGCACTTACCGGGCTCGTACTGCTTGGCCACACGCTACCCGCCAGAACCAACGCTCCGCTGCAGAACGCCAGTTCGCGTACCGTGAGCGTCCAGAAGAGTCGCTCATGCGCATGCGGGGGCACGTTTGGCAGGTCGATGGTGGCGACAATGATCAGGAATAGTAGCGCGAGCAGCGTTGCCGACCAGCTCACATGTCGCCAGGCGATGAAGCTGCTGGCTGCGGCCAGAAGCGCCGCACCAACGAAGTAGGTCCAGAACAGAGGAGCCGGCATCCAGCGCGGGACAATGGGCATGAGATCGCGCGCGGCGAGAAAGTGCTCTGCAGCGAAGCCCGCAAGCGCGGTGGCTTCGAAGACCGGCCCAAGAACGATCACTCTACCAGCGCCGGACGCCCCGCGAAACCGCACCCGCGCGAGAACGAGTCCAGCAACGAATACGGCGATCCCCGCACCAATCATTCCCCAGACCTGCAACGGCATGAGCGTCTCCTTGTCTTCCCTTTGGCGTTGCCCGCCCACGAGCAGTGGAATGCGGCCTTACAGCGATGCCGTTATCACAGCCAGCAATTCCTCGCTCGTGAGCGGGAGCGGATTAGCCTTCATGCTGCTGGCGCGAGATGCCTCCTCGACAACGCTGGGCAAATCGGCTTCGGTTATTCCCCAGGCGCGCAACGAAGGGACGTTAAGCTCGACGCTGAGCGCGTGTACCCATTCAAAGCCTTCTTCTACGCAGGCCTCATTCCGCCCTGAAAGCAGGCGTGCGATGGTGATGTATCGCTCCAAGGCGGGATGCTGCGGCGCACGGGCCCGCAACGCGGCTATATTAGCAGCCATGCCATGCGGCAACAGCGCCGCACAGAGCGCGCCGTGCGGCGCCTTCCAGCGGCCTCCGAGGGGGGCCGCAAAGCCATGCACCACACCCAGTCCAGCGTTCGTCAGCGCCAAGCCGCCAAACAGGCTCGCCAGCGCCATGTCTCGTCGCGCATCTCGATCTTTGCCGTCGTGGTATGCACGCCGCAGTGCGCCAGCAACGCGCCTGATTCCTTCCAAGCAAATTGCATCGACCAATGGATTGGCGCGAATACTCACATATGGCTCGATGAGTTGGGTCAGGGCATCAAGGCCGGTGCTGGCGGTGACCGCAGGAGGCAGCCCGTAGGTCAGTTCGGGATCAACCAGCGCGATCCGCGGCAGCATGAGCGAGCTCCGCAAACTCGCTTTTACGCCGTGCTCAGTCGACCCGATCACGGCGTTGCGCGTGACTTCGCTACCCGTGCCCGCCGTGGTCGGAACCCCGATGAATGCGAGCGGTGGAGCGACAATAACACGACCCTTTCCTACCACCTCGAGAAAGTCGAGCGGCTCCCCGCCGTTGGTGGCAATGGTGGCGATTGCTTTGCCTGCGTCGATTACGCTGCCCCCTCCAACCGAGATGACAACATCGCATGCGATGTCTTGCGCACGCCGTACGCCCTCGCGGACCAGGTCGGCCGTCGGTTCCCCGGCCACTGCAAAGGTCTCTGCGGAGAGCGCCGAAACAAGCGCTGCCGCGCGTGCTGTTGAGGATCCAGTAACGACTAACGGGCGAGTGCCGAAAGTGCGAGCCAATTCAGGGAGCGTGGCCGCCGTGCCCTCGCCGAAGATAACGCGCGCAGCGGTTGCAAATTCAAAGTTCATGCTTCTGCCAGCCCTGGACATCCGGGAAGACCGCGCTGTACTTTACGCTAAAACGCGGCTCGGCCATCATGGTTGCAACCGCATCGCGCCACTTTGCATAGTGAGCGGTCTCTTTATGTGAGGCTGCAGCTTCGGTTGTGCGGTAAACCTCGACCAGCACGAACCGAGTCGCATCATCCTCCTGCTGCACCACATCGAAACGCGCGATACCAGGCTCCCGTAAACTCGCGCGTGCATTCTCGGTTGTAGACAGCCGGAAGTCTGCCACCGCCTCGGGCTTGACGTGGACATGAACGTGTACGATAAACATCGGACTTGCCTCCCGCATCACTATCCTAATGGGATTTCGTGTTTCGCGGTGTGACGATCCGCCCCATGCCGTGGCTTCGTGCATATTACGGTCATTCACGATGGGGCGGGTCGCGTGGTCGTCAAAGAAATGGCAAATTACATCTGAATAAGATCTCCGTTCCCGCATCCGAACTTCCCGCACCATCTCCAAGGTCAGGGTTTCTACCCGTTGCGAGCGCGGTCAAAGATTCCCGTAACTGCTGTCGCCAGTAGTGGAGCGCGCGGGAATTGGGACGTGCGAGAGTGACTCTACTTCGTATTCATTTTCTCCGCCAGTTCGGATGTCACCGTTCGCTCACAATCGATAATGTCACCGTTCGGTTACTATCGTGGTGCCGAGGTGGGATGATGCGCGTCCGAACCAATACCGATCTGGGAGCATTCATCCGCGAGCGACGCACAAAGTTCGGGATAAACCAAATCACTCTGGCCAAGAAGACAGGGACAAGCCGGAAATGGCTTGTCGAGGTCGAGCAAGGCAAGCCTCGCGCAG
>JANXQR010000354.1 GCA_025353435.1 Acidobacteriota bacterium
GTACTGCTGGATTCGACGAGCATGAGTCTTGAAGAAGCGGTGAAAGCTGCCGAGGAGATTGTGGCAGAGAGGCTTGCAGCGCACACTGGTTGACCCCTGCGGCAATTTAATTGGGCCTCACAATTTGGTCGAATCAACGGCGAGTCGCAGCCCGAGTCGATTCCTGATTGAATCTTTATGTGTCAACGTGCCACGATCAGATCATACTGGGAGCGGTATTTTTTAAATCCGTCATGTTGTGTTCCCCTGTCCCGCGATGGCTCCCAGCCGCGGGCGCAAATACTGACAAGTTCAACCGGGAAAGACCATGGAAATACGCTGCAAAGATTGCGGTTCCACACAATTCCGTCGATCGCGCATTCGTTTTAACGATTTGCTCAGGCTTTTCTTGTTTCGATACCCCGTCCGCTGCTACTCCTGCTATGCACGCGCCTACGCTTCAGTGCTCGTTGCTTTTTCGAGTAACCGCAAGCCAATGAAGCGTGTAGCCAACTAAACGCTCGGCGCCTGGGAATATCCAGCTGGGGCATGCATTCGCGACTGGTGATTCTTCACCAGACTCTTCCGGATGAAGCCAAGCGCGGTGAGTGGATTGCTGTGCCTGGATGCCCTTCCTGAAAATAATGCTATAGGCTCGTAGACAGATGGAAGTCACCTGCAATCGATGCCACCAGGTCGTCCCGACGGACAGTTGCTATTGTCCTACGTGCGGGCTGCCGCAGATTGTCTACACCAGTGAAGACGGATCGGCTGCGGCCACTGGGGAACCCTCGACGGGTGCCGTGCGGGACGCCAGCACGGTGGAGTGGAAGCCGGCGCTACGAGTGGCATTGATTGTGTCGGTGCCTGCCGCGGTGATCTGGCTGGTTTCGAGCGGTTCATCACCCCAAACGGCTATTCTGAGCCCGTTATGGATGGCGGCGGCCGCTACCTGGGCAGTGACGCTCTATGCGCGTAAGCAGAGACCGGCGTGGATCACGATGGGCGCTGGGGCTCGCATCGGGCTGGTAACGGGCATTCTGTCGGGGTGGTTTGCATTTATCGTTCTCAGCGCTGCGCTTTGGGCAGAGCGGTTTTTACTTGGGCAGAGCAAGCAACTCGACGAGCCAATGCTGGCGAAGGTGGGGGAGGCATCCCAACAGTTACAGCAAATGAGCCCCGACGCGCAGACACTGGCCGCGTGGAAATCGTTCACAGGATGGCTTCTCACTGCTGATGGACGGGCTGGTTCTACTCTTATCGGGTTACTACTTCTAGAAATCGCACTGGTGGTATTTGCGACCGCCGGCGGCGCGATCGGCGCGCGGCTCATGGCCCGGAGCCGTCGGCCTGGGGCTTAAGGCTGGACTCGGGGCTGGGCATGTGCGCAACGGTCCGAGCTTGGCGGTTCATCCGCAACTCGGATGGGCGGCGTAACTTGCTCCTACCCCGCTCGTCCTCGTATGATCCGTCGAGAGACACGCGTCGAGAAACCCATGAGCGAATCTGAAATGAAGCATACCTTGCGCACCAAGGGCAGGCTGATGTCCGCCTCAGAGATTGAGCGCACGCTGGTGCGCCTGGCGCACGAGATCGTGGAGAAGAGCAACGGCAGCGAGGGTATGGTGCTGGTGGGCATTAAACGGCGCGGAGTTCCCCTAGCCGACCGCCTGGCGAAGCTCATTTCGAACATTGAAAAGTGTCCCGTGGAGCGGGGAGTTCTCGACATCCAGTTTTATCGCGACGACCTTTCGACGGCGGACCTGCGACCCGTAGTGACGCCGGGTGCGATTGGCGCTGACATTGTGGGCAAGGACGTGATCCTGTGCGATGACGTGCTTTACACGGGGCGAACGATTCGCGCGGCGCTCGACGCGCTGTTCGATCATGGCCGTCCGCGGCGCGTGCAGCTTGCCGTGTTGATCGACCGCGGACACCGCGAACTCCCCATTGAAGCTACGTATGTAGGCAAGCATGTGCCGACCAGCAGCCGCGAAATTATCGAGGTGAAGTTTCAAGAGATCGACAACGACGAACAAGTGCTGTTGGTGGAGCGAGAGTAAGAAAGGCTTTCAGCTGAAGGCTGCGAGCCGCAGAGTTAAACGATACGTTGGAAGCTAGAAGCTAATCATGAGCCCGACCGCAAGTGCTGCACGTCGACCGTTCCATCCTCCGCAGTTAGCCCCATCGCCGTTTCCGTATCATCCAGGCTCGCTGCTCTCCATTCAAGACCTCACGCTTGAATCGCTGAATCATATTTTGACGCGTGCGACGGCGCTGACTAATCAGGATCCGCTGAAGCGCGATCGAATTCTCGCGAAGCGACGTGTGGCGCTGCTGTTCTATGAGTCGTCAACCCGCACGCGCACCAGCTTTGAGCTGGCGGCCAAGGCTCTGGGCTGCGATACGACGCTGGTTTCGAGTCTCTCGTCCAGCATTGAAAAGGGCGAGTCGCTGAAGGACACCGGGCTCACCATCCGCGCGCTCGGCGCGGAGGCAATCATCCTGCGGCACAACTCGTCAGGCGCGCCCTGGCTTCTGGAAGAGTGCACGCGCCTGCCGGTGCTGAATGCAGGCGATGGCATGCACGAACACCCGACGCAGGCACTGCTGGACCTGCGCACGATTTTGGCGCACGTGCGGCCGGGCGTCACGGAAGTGAACGCGGATACGCTTGCGGGCGTCACAGTGACGATTACCGGGGATATTCTGCATAGTCGCGTGGCGCGCTCCAACATGCTGCTGCTGCCACGACTGGGTGCGCATGTATTGCTGTGCGGTCCGAAGGAATTGCTGCCGGAGTTGGCCATAAGCGAGGGGCCGGGAGTGTCAATCGAAAGAGACTTTGAGGCGGCGCTGCGGAAGTCGCGGGTGGTGATGATGCTGCGCATTCAGGGAGAGAGGCTGGCAGGGCTGCAACTCGATCTTGAAGAATACAAGGCCAACTATCAGCTCACTGGAGACCGGCTGCGCAAGCTGGCACCGCAGGCAATTGTGATGCATCCGGGGCCGATCATTCGCGGGCTGGAACTGACGGCGGGGGTCGCGGATGGTGCGCAGTCGACGATATTGGAGCAGGTGAGCAACGGAGTTGCGATTCGCATGGCGGTTGTGGAGCGCGCGCTTACGGCGGGAATGAACGGGGGCCGAGCTTGAGTACGGTTGTCATTCGCAACGGTCACCTTGTTGATCCGGGCGCGGGCGTCGATGCGGTGAAGGACATTCTGTTTAAGGACAACCGCGTGGTAGAGATTGCCGCGCCGGGCAAGCTGAAGCTGCTGAATGGCGCAACGGATGTGAAGTCGCTTGATGCGACGGGACTGATCGTTGCGCCGGGGTTGATCGATATTCACGTGCACCTGCGCGAGCCGGGCCAGGGATACAAGGAGACGATTGCGAGCGGAACGGCTGCTGCCGCTGCGGGCGGATTTACGGCGGTGGCGGCGATGCCGAACACAACGCCGGTGAATGATTCAGCGGAGATTACGCGCTGGATGCAGGCATCGGAACGCGGCGCGCATGTGAGGGTGTTTCCGATTGCTGCGGCGACACGGGGATCGAAGGGCGAAAACATCAACGACTACGCCGCGCTGAAGGCTGCCGGCGCGGTGGCGGTGACGGATGACGGGCATCCGATCCTGAAGGACTCGGTGATGCGGGAGACGCTGGCTGCCGCGGCGCGCGTGGGATTGAGCGTCATCCAGCACGCGGAAGACACGCGCCTGACGCAGGGCGCCAGCATGAACGCAGGGCCGATGGCATTCAAGCTGGGGCTGCGCGGGATGTCGACGGAAGCGGAGTCGGGAATTGTGGAACGCGATATTCGCCTGATAACGGAACTGCGCGATGCGCGCGCTCATTTGCATGTTGCGCACACGTCGACGGCCGCGGCGATTGCGGCGGTGCGGCAGGCACGCCGGAATGGATTGCGGGTGACTTGCGAGGTGGCGCCGCATCACTTTCTGCTGACAGACGAGCACATTGGTTGCTACAACACCAACTTCAAGATGAATCCGCCTTTGCGTTCGGCGGCCGATCGCGACGCAATGATTGAGGCGATTCTTGACGGCGTGGTGGATGCGATTGCGACCGATCACGCGCCGCACGCCATGCACGAGAAAGAAGTGGAGTTCGAGAAGGCGCCAAATGGCATTACGGGTTTGGAAACGGCGCTAGGGCTTTGCATACGTTATTTGCATGGCGATTTGAAGATGCCGTTGGGGCGCGTGCTGAGCCTGTTGAGCGCGCAGCCTGCGGCGGTGCTGGGGCTGAAGGGCCGTGGGACGCTGGCAGTAGGAAGCTGTGCCGATGCGGTGATATTCGATCCCAAGGCGGAGTGGATCTATCGCGCGACGGAAGGGAAATCGAAAGCAAAGAACACGCCGTTTGATGGCTGGACGATGCAGGGCAAGGTCCGCTGGACGATCTGCGAAGGCCACGTGGTGTATACGAACCCGGCCTGAGTGCGGACCAGTTGCACCGAAATAGAAAGGCCTTGCACTTGTCTGGGTTGGTCCTTAAGCTGGGACCCGCATTATCAAAGGATCTCCGGCCGCGTCGCTGGAGACGAATCGCACCGACTCTCCTTTCTTCCCCGAACAAATTGCCTGCCGCGCGGCTAAGTGCGTCGATCGGATGCAACGGTTAGCGGCCTGAACCAGAAAGGAACCAGCATGGCCATCCTTCCGTTTCTCTGCTCCGCGATTCCGCTTACTGCTAACGGCCTGCAATCCGCCATGGATGCGCTCAACGTCGACGCCGCCACTTTGTGGGCGATGGTATTCGTGGAGACGCACGGCTGCGGATTCTTTCCCAGCCGGCGGCCGCAGATTCTTTACGAGCGGCACCTGTTCTCAAAGAGCACCGGGGGCCAATACGACGCGACAGCGTCTGACGTGAGCAACCCGATGGCGGGCGGCTACGGACCGGGCGGAGACAACCAATACACGCGCCTGGCCCAGGCGTATGCGCTCGATGCAGATGCCGCGCTCGAATCGGCGTCGTGGGGACTGGGGCAGGTCCTCGGCCAGCATGCGCAGCACGTCGGCTACAGCTCGGTGAACGAGATGGTGACGGCGATGGCGGCGTCAGAAGATCAGCAACTGCAGGCAGTGGTGGGATTCATCCAGTGGCAAAATCTGGGGAAGGCGTTGCAGCAGCAGAATTGGGCCGCATATGCACGCGCTTATAACGGGGTTGATTACGCCAAGAACCAGTACGACACCAGGCTGAGCATGGCCTACAACCTCTTCAAGGACCCGTCGAAGCGGCCCGACCTTACGGTGCGTTCGGCGCAGATGCTGCTGTATCTGCTTGGCTACGATCCACACGGCGTGGACGGGAGCATGGGCGCACACACACTGACGGCGCTGCATAATTTTCAGGCCGCTCAAGGTCAGATGCTGAGCACCGAGATTGATGATGGCGTGGTGGCGATACTGACAGCCGCAACACCGGCGGCTGCAAATCTGTCGCTCGCCTAAGGTTCACCCGTTCGAAGAGCGGGACTGGGTGGTCAGACTTCGGCGGTGGGTAGCGCGGTGTAGCGGCGGCGAAGGATATAGAGAAGGATTCCGGCGAGCGCCCAGCCGGTGCCTGCGAGCTTCGCCAGCGGACCGAGGCTGAACCAGAGAAGTGCGCACGTTGTGAAGCCGCCAATCGAGAGCAGGATGGGGAACCACTGAGTAAAGCGGCCATGGCGCCAGCCGCGGATCATGGATGCGAGGTTCACTCCCATGAAGGCGAGCAGCGCGCCGTAGTTGAGCAATTCCGTTCCGAGCTGATAACTGAAAACCAGGGCGCCCACCAGGCAGATGCCTCCAATCAGGACTACGTTGTTGCGCGGGATCCGGTTCTTCGGACTGAGAGCGGCGAAGAAGCGGCGCGGCAGCGCGCCATCCTGGCCCATGGCGTAAAGGAGTCGCGCGGCACCGAGTTGCGAAGCCATGCCGGAGCCGATGTTAGCCAGCAGCAGTGAGCTATTCACGATGAGGAAGAGGATGGGACCGCCCATGCGTCCGGAGACGTGGACGTAGGCGGTGTCGAGGTCGGGAAAGGCGAGACCGCGTGGCCACACGAGCTGCGCGACGTAGACTTCGACGCTCGCGAGCACACCGGTAATGAAGCAGGTGAGCACGATGGCGCGCGGCACGCTGTTCGCGGGGTCCTTGGCTTCATCGGTGAGGGTGGAGATGCCGTCGAACCCAATGTAAGTGAGGACGGCGATCGAGGTGCCGCGGAGCAGGCCTGAAGTATTGAATGTTGCTGGATCGTAGAAGGGCGTCAGGAAGAACCCGGTTGTGGGGTGCTGGAGATGGAGAAGCCAGCGGACGGCAGCGACCAATACCACAAGAATGACGAGGCCAAGCGCTGCGGCCATTCCTGTATTAATGCGGGCAGAGGTTTCAACACCGTTGCAGTTGAGCAGCGTGAAGAAAACCGCGAAGAAAATAGCGAGTGTGAAGTATGGCACGCCGGGCAGGAAATTCATGACGGCGCGGCTGCACCAGATGGTGCAGATGAGCGGGTTTAATACGTAGTCCATAACCAGGCACCAGCCGGTGATGTAGCCGAGGCTTGGGTGGATCTCCTTGCCGACATATAAAAATGCGGAGCCGCCACGGGGATAGACGCGCGCCATGCGGCCGTAGCTGATGGACGTGAATAGCATGGCCACCATGGCGAGGAGAATTGCGGTGACGACGTGGCCGCGCGCCTCGTTGTAGATGACGCCGAAGCTGGGCATAGGCGCGGTGGGCTGGATCAGGATGATGCCGTAGAGCACGAGGTCGCGGAAACGCAATGTGCGCTTGAGACCTGCCGGTTCGAGGGCTGGTTGAACGTCGGCCATCAGTTTCCTTGCGTCGTCGCCATCGCGCTGTGCGGCGTGAGTGTGACGGGAGCAATGTTCCAGCCTTCAATGTGGATCGCTGGATCGGGAGGTGCGTCGTCGGGTAGTTGCGCAGTGAGAGTAACCGACTCGCCAGGCGCAAGTTCGATCCAGTTATCCGACCAGAACACCGGCGCGATGAGACCTCCTGATTGTGTGCGAGCGGCGGCACGGACCTGGAAGGCAAGTGCCTGATCCGAGTTGTGAAGATGAACCCGGACCTCGCGGCCTTGCGGAGTGCGTTCGATCTCCGCGGTCGCGTCGACGTGCGCGGGAGGCAGGTTTGCGAGCGCGGTCAAGTCTTCGTGTCGATCAGCAGGCGTATGCGTGTAATCGGTGTGGTTCCAGTCGAAGCTGGTAAGCGTGTAAGGGACCCAATAAAAATTACGGCTGACTACGCGGCCGGCGGAATCACTGAGCGCGAGGTCGACAAAGAATATTCGCTCGGAGCCGGAGAGCAGCGTGTCAGGCAGCGTGAAAACGCGTTGAGTGCTGTCAGATGCGGCGTTCACCGTGGCGTCGGCGGTATAGAGTTCCTTCCAACTGGCGCCGTGGACATGAACGCTGGCGCGAAGGCCGGCAACTTCTCCATAGGTGCTGTTGACGAGCACGATGCCGCGATCATCGTAGGAGTATTGAAGGTGAAGGGGTTCGCAGGCCTTCTTCGTTGCGTAATAACCTGCGCCGGCATCGAGATAGTAGTCGTAGAGATGCCAGATCATCGACGGCCAGGCGTTGTTGAGCATCCACTGGATCACGCCGGTGGAGACGTATTTGTTCCTGCTGTAGGACTCGAACATGGCTCGTTCGGAGTCGTACTCCATGGTTTGCGCTACGCGCTCGTAATCGGCGGCAGAGTGCGGCTGAGCATAGATGGCGGACATCGCTTCGTCGAACACCTTGAGCGTAGCGAATTCGCCGCCGCCGTTGTGGAAGTTCCAGTCAGCGGTGGGAGGCCACGCATTGGGGTCGGTTAGGAACTTCTCGCGGCTTGCGAGGGGTGGAATCGCAGGGCCGGGACTAGTCTCGGTGTTGAATCCGAAGCCGCCACCGTTGTGTTGGTCAATGTACCAGTAGCTCGGCGCAACGTAGTCGTAAGGCCCGGTCATCTTGACGCCGCTCAGGCCGGCGCCCACGGTGTTGGTCGAAGATGCGGCCGCGAGCGTCGGGTTGGGCCAGTGTGTCTCCGTTTCGACTTTCAGGTACGCGGCTTCAACATTGGCCGGTGGCGCATTATCGCTGCCGTTGAGCCAGACCAGCAGGCTCGCATGCGAACGCAGCCGTAGTAGTTGAGCGCGGAGCGATGCTGTGGCGATGGTGAGGTCGTCGGGCGTCCAGGTCTTCCAGTCCTCCCAGTGATCGCAGCAGCACCAGCCGAGCATAACGAGGATGCCCTGCTCATCGGCGAGATGGAAGAAGTCGTCCGTTTCGAGTTTGCCTTCAAGGCGAATGGTGTTGAGATGCATGTCGCGAACTAGATGGAATTGATCGCGAAGACGGTGGTCGTCTGTGCGCAGAAGCATGTCCTGCGACCAGCCGGCACCTCGGATGAGTATTGGCTTTCCGTTTACGCGGAAGAGACGGCCTCCGCTGGCGTTGAGCTCCGACGTGATTTCTCGGAAGCCGAAGTTGACGGTCTGCTCGTCTGATTTCGCGCCCTGTTCGAGGAAGCTGACGGTGAGGCGCTCGAGGTGCGGCTCACCCATTTGGTAGGGCCACCATGGTTTGGGATTGTGAACGTGGAGGGCGGGGAACTGCGCGGGAGTGAAGACGGCGGTCTTGTCTTCATTGGGCCCAAGTTCGACCGGCTGCTCGAAGCGAATGCCGGCAGCTGTTCCTTCGACAACCCCCTTTATGCTGTGAGTCGCAGCGTTGTGCAATTCGGCGTAGATGGTGAGGTCGGCGGCAGCAAGCGAGGCGTCGGGGAAGTGTGTGACCGCCAAGGGAGAGCGCACCGTGACTGCGCCAGTGGTCACGAGATTGACTTCGCCCCAGAGGCCCATGTCCTTGTCAGGGGGGCACGGATTCCAATCGACCCAGTTGATGCCAAGATCTTTTTCAGTGGGCGCAAAGGTTTCGACTGCGAGTACGTTTTTCGCGCCGGCCTTGAGGTAATCGGTTACGTCGAATTCATATGTGCGATAAGCGCCAGCCACTGTTGAACTGTCGGCGATGCGATGGCCATTGATCCAGACCTCACCTCGATAGTTGATGCCGCCAAAGTGGATCGAGGTGCGCTGATCGCGAGCGGCCGAAGCGGGCGCGGCGAACTCGATGCGATACCACCAGCCGCAGCGATAGGGGCTGTCCTGAGGCATGGGCAGGTTTGAGAAGTTCTGCCCGATTGGGTAGCTGGTGCCGGGAATATTGCGCAAGTTCATGCCGAAGTAGGGATCGGGGACGATCTTGTTAGTGGCCTGCGCAGCCAAGACTGTGCTTGGCACAGATATTTTGAGCCAATTCTCGTCAGCGAAGGTGGGAACTGAGATGGCCGCGCCTTCGGCATGCTCGGTGCAGGCGGACTGCAATCGCCAACCATCATGCAGGGCCGTGACGGTGGTCGCTTTCGCGGCAAATGGCAGAGCAAATGTGGCCAGGATGCAGGCGATTGTATTCCGGCGCATACGAAGATTCCTCGGGGAAGACCGACGTTCGTTTTTGGCATCAAAACGTCTATTTCAAACGTTTGAATAGAGCACATGATCCGTTTACGGCCGCACGGGTGTCAAGTACGCGCGCGGCGCTTAGGTTTCTTTGTGGCAATCGTTCGGGAAGGAGGGGCAGTTGACATGCGAACTACGAGTTCGGGATTTGTTTTGTGCAGTCGCGCCTTTTCCGCTTTGCCGGGCACACTGCGGATGGCCTGCAGCACACGTTCGGCTGCCTCCAAACCCATTTCGCGCAGGGGCTGCCGGATGGTGGTCATGGCGGGCGTGGCCACCTCGGCCGGAAGCACGTCATCAAAGCCCATTACAGAGCAATCTTCGGGAACGCGAAGGCCCGATTCAGCGAGCCCGCGGACGACGCCAAGGGCAGTGAGATCGTCGAAGGCCAGCACCGCAGTGAAATGACATCCGGTGGCCAGCATCTGTTTCGCAAATCGCACTCCCCCTTCAAAGCCCGAGGCGGGACCGGCGAGGCCGGGGAGTTCCAGCACGAGACGTTCGTCGAGATGCATCCCGCATTGCGCTGCCACCTTTCGAATGCCGGTCCAGCGGGGCTCGCTGTCGCACATCTCCTGCGGTCCGCGGATGACGGCAATGTTGCGATGGCCGAGTTCGGCAAGATGACGGGTGGCCAAAGCGCCGCCAGCCTCGTTGTCGACGAGTATGGAACTAATGCCCCGGGCTACCAGATCACGGCCGACGATGAGGATGGGCACGTTATTTTTGCGAATGTCGCCGAGCAGGTTTGTTTCTTCAAACACCCAACTGGCGATGACGATCACGCCCTCGGCGCGGCGCTCAAGAATCATGTGCAGATAGCTGTCAAACAGCTTGCGCTGGGTCTGAGCGTCCATCAACAGCGGAAGGTAGCCGGCGGCATTCACGCCCTCCTGGATGCCTCGCATGATGGGGATGCAGAAGGGATCAGAGAGATCGAAAGCGAGAATTCCGATGGTCTGCGTGCTGCGCCGGCGAAGGCTACGCGCATACGCATCCGGATGATAGCCAAGCTGCTGGGCGATGGTGCGAATGTGGGCACGCGTGGTGGCTGCAACGTTCAGCGAAAGCGGTGCCTCGCTGAGCACAATAGACACCGTTGAGACCGAGAAGCCGCTGGCGCTGGCGATATCGAGCAGCGTGACGTGGCCGGACTTTCGTTGACCCACTTGAACCCTCCCGCCAGATATCAGTTTGTCACGATTTCAGGTTTTCCGCTTGACAGCCAAAACGGCTCAACCTATATTCGATCAACACCGGTTCAAACGTTTGAATCAATATAATCCAGGAGGCCGCAGATGAAAACACAAAAAGTGGGGGCCGCATTCTTCCTGCACAGCTTGCTCTCGATTGTGCTCTTCTTCGCTTCTTCCCACTCGCTGATTTCCCAGGCGGGCCGCGGCGGTATCAGCGGGCTGGTCTCTGACGCTAGTGGAGCTATTGTCCCTGGCGCCACCGTCAGCGCGAAGAACATGGCCACCGGGGAAACTCTCTCTACGGTCACCACGGGAGCCGGACTGTATTCATTCATCTCGCTCTCGCCTGGAAAGTATGAAGTGAGAACGACGCAGAAGGGGTTTGACACCGTTGTTCAGCAAAACGTGTCGGTGACCGTTGACCAGGTAAGCACAGTGAACCTGGTGTTGAAGGTCGGGGCAGACAACCAGGTGGTGACTGTGACTGAGACGACGGAGTTGGTGGACACCAGCAACTCGACCGTCGGCCAGCTGATCACGGCCGAGACCATCGATCGTGTTCCGCTGTTGACGCGCAATGTTTACGACCTGGTGCAATTGAGCGCCGGTGTAACGCCTGCGAACGGAACGCCCAACTCTTCAAGTTCCTTCGCAATCACTAATATCTCCAGTGGCCGCCCCGGAGTGGACGTTTCCTCTTACACGGTGAATGGCGCCGTCGAGGGGTCGGTGTACTTTATGGTCGACGGCAGCCCGCTCGGCATCGCCGAAAACAACGCGGCCGCGATCATTCCGGCCATGGATCTGCCCGAAGATGCCGTGGATGAGGTGCGCGTCGAAACGCAGAATACGCCCGCGTCCTATCAGAGCGGTGGCGCGGGCGTAATCAGCGTGGCCACCAAGTCCGGCGGGGACAAGTTCCACGGCGACGCGTTTGGAGTTTTTCGCCCCGACGTGATGTCAGCGAACGAGTATTTCAACAAGCAATTCGACTTGCAGAACGGCCTTCCCAACGCGTCTCCAGCATTTCATCGCTATCAAGAAGGCGGAGCGATCGGCGGGCCCATTCTCCACACCAAGCTGTTTTTCTTTGGAGATTACGAGGCCACGCAACAGCAGCTGTACGATGGCTCGAATCGATTTGTGGTGCCAACGACAGCGGAGCGGTCCGGTGATTTCTCAGCCGATCCATTCACGATCTACGATCCGACGCAGCCGGACATTGCAACCGGCCCGCTTGCCGGGACGCGGCAGGCATTTGCGAACAACATGATTGCCAACCCCAACCCGGTGGCGCTGAAATTCATTTCCGAAATGCCGAAATGTAACCTGAGCAATGTGCCTGGGATTCCCTGCGATCAGCAATCGGACGACATCACCCCGAATTTCTTTTTGCCAGGCCTCGACCCCACGACGGCGCACAAATTCGATGTTCGCATCGACTGGGCGAAGAGCGAAAAACAGCGCATCTTCGGCCGCTTCTCATTCGATCGGCTATTCACCTCGACTTTCAACTCATTCGGCAATATGTGGGACCTGAACTACGCGCAGAATGTGACCAATGGCCGCAACTTCCTGCTCGCGGACGATTACACGCTGAACCCGACCACGGTGCTGCAGTTGCGCTACTCGTTCACGCGGCACTACGAAAGCCAGGGCGGCAGTCCAGGACAGGTGGGATACGACATCACCAAATTGGGCTTCCCCTCATCGCTCGCGTCAGAGGAGACCTTCAAACTGCTGCCCTTCATGCTCTTCAACGATGCAGGCAGCGGCGTGGGTGGTACTGCCGACTACAACACGTTCGTCTTTGCCAGCGAAACAAGCGATGCCAACGCGACCCTTACAAAGGTGTGGGGCAAGCACGAGGTCTCGGCTGGATTCGAATACATGAAGCGATTCCTAAACGTTGGCCAGCCGATCGCGCCCGCAGGTTCCTATGCGTTCGACATTTCGGCGACCGATCAAACAACAAACTCCGCGGCGGGCGGCAGCGACTTCGCGTCGTTCCTGGTGGGCATGGGTACTCCGCCCGGCACAGAATCGGGTAATTATCCAAATTTCTCGAAGGATCTGTTTGCAGCCGAGACAAGCCCGTACTATGCGGCGTTTGTTGAGGATACTTGGCGTCCGACCAAGTCAATTACCGTCACCGCGGGGTTGCGCTGGGATATCTTCGGCGGCCGCACTGAGCGCCACAACCGCCTCGAGTATTTCAACTCCAAGGCCAGCGCGACCGTAAACGGTGTTTCCTACACGGGCGCCGAAGTCTACGTTGACAAGAACAACCGCTCGCCGTTCGCTACCAGTCTTACAAACCTTGGGCCGCGCCTGGGCTTCTCATGGCAACCAACTAAGCATGTTGTATTTAGTGGAGGCGGGGGCTTTTACTACGGTCCAAGTCCACAGATGGTTGGCAGCGCTTCGTTGAACAGCGACGGCTTTGCCGCCTACACCACGTGGAACGCCACGGCGTGGAATCAGGATCCGAACACGATTGCATACGACTGTGCCACGGCTGGTATTTGTGGCGGTCAGGGCAACACCACGATGTTGAGTTCAGTAAGCAATCCCTTCCCTAACGGCGTGGTGGAGCCGATTACCGCTCCCACGGGACTTGGAAACAATCTTGGCATATCGCTAAATACCATGCTGCACTCACAACGCACGCCCACCACTTACAACTTTAACCTCGGATGGGAAGTCGAATTTCCGCATCAGGTCGTTTTGAGCGCGGGGTACGTGGGTAGCCGAGGGCTCTTTCTCCCTCTTGGGGGCGCCGATCTCAACCAATTGGACCTTGGAGCCATTGCGAAATACCAGTCAGACTTGCTCAACACTTCCGTGCCCAACCAATGGGCGTCTATCCAGGATCCCACCAACGCGAACTACGGCTCGGCCACGGTGCCACTGTGGGTTTCCGTGCAGCCATACCCGCAGTTCGGCAACGGGAGTTACGGGGCCGGCAACGGTGTGAATGTCCACGGCTATCCCGGTGGAGACTCAGACTACAGTTCGCTGCAGACCAAGTTGCAGAAACGTTTGACGAAGAACTTCACGATGCTGAGCAGCTTTACCTGGGCCAAACTGATCACAGATGACGGCAATCCGCCGCTGGGTTTTGTGGGATCGCACGCCGGGTCCCCACAGGACTGGAAGAACCTGGAGTTCGAACACTCGGTCAGCCCACAAGACGTGAAGTATCAGTTCACGGGGTCGGCTTCATACGATCTGCCAGCTGGCAAGGGGCGGGCGCTGAACCTGAACGGTGTAGGGAACGCTGCACTTGGCGGCTGGACCATGAACGGTATCTTCTACTGGAGCACTGGCATTCCAATCGCCTCGCCAACGGTAGGTGCCGACACATCGTACTTCAACCAACGGCCGAACCTCGCCTGCGATCCTGGTCTGGGTGCGCCGCACACACTTGCAACCTGGTTCAAACCGGATTGCTTCGTGAGCCCGTCCTCGGCGTTCGTCGCAGGCAACGCTCCTGCTTACCTCGACCATGTTCGCACCATGGGTGCAAACGACGTTGACCTTTCCCTCTACAAGACGTTTTCATTTGGAGAAGCTGTGCATCTTCGTTTCGAAATCTCATCGTATAACGTGACGAACCGTGCGCAATTCGGCATGCCCGCAGTACCAAGCGTTACCGCTGTGGAGACCCAGCCTGCTCAAGCGGCCATCTTCGGCCAGATTACTTCAACTGTGAATTCACCGCGCCAATTTCAATTTGGCTCGAGATTCACATTCTAATCCTGCAATCTCCCTACTCCAATTCGCAGTCTGGCCGATGACCGAACTGTCAGTCAAAGGCAATTCAGCGCACGGGGAGCGGGATCAGTCAGAAGGAACCATGTGAATCCTTCGTACTTCAGGGGAACAGTTATCTAAGTCACCACATTGTCTGGAAACAATGGTGACGTAGGATACCTTTGGTAACTTCCGAGACCAATATGATTTTGAGTGCGGCCGAAGGAATTCTCGATGGGCACGGCTGCGCTCTCGTAAATGAAGTTCAAGTTCATGCATCCTCGCTGATCCGACCTGCTATTGAGCGGCTTAATAACCGCTGCGAATTGCGAGGAGGAAAGTGTGGAAACGGCAGAGCTTCGGCGAAAGCCTTTTGGCGATGTGGAACTTGGCGCAAAGGTGGGTTACACGAATGGTCGAACACTGTCACTGCATTGCGTTCGATCCTGGAAGGTAGCGCAAACAGTCGTAACGGTGGGGGCTTCTTGCCTAGCGGCGGGTTGCGGGGCGATTCATCTCGCACCCAGTGCTAACTTAGACTGGCCATCTCCCGCTGCGATCTCATACGGAACTTCGCTCACATCGGCGCAACTCGATGCTGTATCCAGTGTTAGCGGCAAATTTACCTATACCCCGGCCCCAGGCACAGTTCTACCGGCAGGACTGCACTCCCTTTCAGTCACATTCACTCCAGCTGACACAGTCAAATATCAGGCGGAATCCGCCGCAGTTCCACTGTTAGTGAATAAAGCGACCCCCGCTGTGACCTGGAATGCGCCACCACCCATCTCTTATGGGACGCCGCTCACTACGCTACAATTGAACGCAACCGCGCGCTCAAATGACGGGGCGTTTATGTATTCCCCAGGGCCGGGAACCGTGTTATCCGCTGGAATCCAGGAACTTTCGGTAACTTTTGCGCCGCCGGATAGCCTAAATTTTGAGCGGGTGAGTGCCAAAGTTTTCCTTACCATAAACAAGGCGATTCCAAGTGTGTATTGGGCGAATCCGGCACCCATTGTGTATGGCACGGCGCTGAATGGCATGCAACTTGACGCCACTTCAAACGGCGTTGAGGGGACCTTTAGTTACTCCCCGCCCGCGGGAACTGTTCCCAGCATCGGATCACAGGTACTATCTGCCACCTATACTCCGGCGGACCGGCAAAACTATGTTACGGTGACTGCCAGCCAGACCATCACTGTAGTTGGTGCAATACCGCCAGTGATTGATTCTCAACCTCAGGACCAATCCGTTAAGCTTGGTCAGTCTGCAACCTTCACAGTCGCGGCTACCGGTCAAGGGTCACTCACCTACCGGTGGCGCAAGAACTCTGTCTCCATTCAAAATGCGACCGATCAAAACTACACCACTCCACCGTCTGCGGCTACGGACGATGGCGCCTCATACACTGCAGTAGTTTCCGATGCAACTCAGCATGCGATAAGTATGCCTGCCAGATTAACTGTGATTATGCCGGCGCAGAAGAGTTACTTTGTCGCCGTCGATGGGAACGATCAGGCTGATGGTTCAGAGGGTCACCCCTTTGCTACGTTGCCTCGCGCCCAGTCAGCCATGCAAAATTCCCCAGTCAAGGTGACACTGATCGAAGGTGGAACGTTCTATCTATCGTCTCCTCTCACTCTGACTGTGGCTGACCAGGGGGAAACATGGAAAGCAGTTCCTGGCAAAACCGTCGTTCTGAGCGGCGGGGAAGTTATCGCTGGATGGAGCAGCGAAGGAAATGGGATCTATTCCGCAAAGTCGGCTCACTCCGTGGTCATTGATCTCACTGTTACCGGGGTTCGTCAGCTCCCGGCCGACCGCGGATACGACCCCGACCAACCTTACACGTCGGGTTGGAATGTGATTGCTCCGAGCCAGGCGCAAGGCTACAACGCC
>JANXQR010000397.1 GCA_025353435.1 Acidobacteriota bacterium
AGCATCCCCATGTGGACGAAACTGTAGGTGAACGGCTGCCAGATGTAGCCGTGCAGGAACAGGTCAGGGATGAAGGAAAGACCGCTTGCAAAGGCGCCGGCGGTGCGCGATGCGGCCACTCCGAAGATCAGCAGCGCGAAATACGCCACCAGATTGGCGAGCACCAGGCGGCGCGTGGCCCCGCGGAACTCCGGAAAACCGAACGGCATGGCGCCCATTCTTGCCATAGATATTCAGGTTATATGACGCACGGGGCGGTGTCATGTCGCAGTCGGCATGGAGAACATGATTTACGGGACTTGGTTTACGGAGCGACGACCAGGCTGCGGTGGCCTGCGGCATCGACTGCCCGAACGCCGAAGATGACGTTGTCCTTGGAGACGGGGACGGTGAGCGTGACGGCGGCACCTCCGGCCGCTGGCGGAATCGACTGCCCGAATTGCCAATCGAAGGCAATCGTATCGCGCCAAAGGAGTTCGTAGTGGTCGACCTTGCCGGGAGCGGCTTCCCAATGGAAGGTAGTGCCATTTTCGAGCTTGGTGGTGTCGATGGCGACCTTTGCCGGCAAACCGGGCGAACTTGCCAGGGTTGCTAGCGTGGCGGCGTTAAGCCGGGCGACCTTGGCGACGTAATCGAAGTCGACAAACTCGATCAAGTCGCCTAGCACGGGATCGCTCGATCCGGCGGCGGGGTGAACGACTGTCTGGTGCTGGTGGTTGTAGTCCTCGCGCCACTCGGTGATGCGGACGGCAGCGATCCCCTCTCGATTGAAGGAACTATGGTCACCGCCTCGCAGATAGCGGTCGGGGCGCGTAATGATCCAGGCATCAAAGGGCGCCGGGCTGGAGGCGGGGAAATAGGCCGTCCCTATCTCCTCCATGGCACGGGCAATCTGGCGGCTGGGCGAGTCGTTTTCGGCGCCAAGTGCGCGGATTCTGTGAGCTTCCTCCGGGGTGGCGGCGGAGGGGACTCCTTCGGCGAAGACGCGCACCCGGTCCTTGAGCTGGAAGGTGTCGCCGGGGGTGGTGTTGCCGCCCACGATGTCGTTGTTGAGGACGGCTTCGAGGTTCCAGCCCTGGTCTTTGGCCAATTTTGCCAGATGCGCGGAGCCGACCAGTCCCTGCTCCTCGCCCGCAACGGCGACAAATACGATCGAGCCCGGGAAATGCATCGAACTCAGTGCACGAGCGCATTCGAGCGAGACAGCGACGCCCGATGCATCGTCATTGGCGCCGGGGGACGTGACGGTGGGGTCCATTACATTCGTGGCGCGGGAGTCATAGTGGCCCGTAACCAGTACCATCCGCTTGACTTGGGCGGGATCGGTGCCGCGGAGGATAGCGTAAACATTCGTAATGCGGGTAGGCTTTGGAATGCGGTTCGCCCATGAGGTGCCGGCCGCCGCGGCGGGGTCGGCAACAAATGTGTCGCGCTTCACATCGAGGCAGCCGCCACATTGTTTGGAGATATCTTCAAACTGGCCGAAAATCCAGTCGGCGGCAGCCTCAACGCCGGTTCCGGCGGGCAGATCCGGCTCCATGCTGGAGAGCGTGTTGCGGGTTTGGAAACCAACCAGCTTCTCAATCGTCTGATGAATGCGAGAGGAGTTGATGGTGGCGATGGCATGCTGGATGGCCGGGTCGGCCGGCGCGGGAGTCACGGGATGGCCGTATAGTGTGAAGTCGGCCTGAGAAAATAGGTATGAGGGTAGGAGTACGGTTGCACAAAGCAGGAGAAATGGGGCAATCTTCATGAAGGATACTCCAAACGAAAGTTGCAGATTGAGGCGTGCCTGCCCTCTTGACCTGAGGACGGATACCATCTAAAACTAGCGGAGCGTAGTGCAAATATCGCCATCCTACAGTACGAAATAACCCAGACCCTACGAAAAGAGAGGAGGCTGCCATGCCCAGCTGCCCTGAATGTGAGAATGACCTCGATCTCAAGATCGACGACGTAGAAGAAGGCGACGTGGTCGCCTGCGATGAGTGCGGAACGGAGTACGAAGTCGTTGGTACCCAGCCGTTGGAGTTGACCCGCGTGGGCGACGAACTCGACGAGGACGACGACGAGTACGCTGAAGAAGAAGAGGAAGAGGAAGAATGAAATTCGGCGCGCGTGTCGCCGCCGGGGCAGTATTCGCTGCCCTTGCGTTCGGAGTATTTTCAACGGCAGGTTTTCTGGCACCCGCCAGCCAAGCGCAAAACCTTGGTCAACGCGTGGTGAACGGCACCGTGGTGGATGGTGACTCCGCACCGGTGTTGGGCGCGACGGTGTTCCTGCGGAACTCCAAGAACAAGTCGATCCGCAGTTACACGTCGACGAAGGACGGCCGCTTTCGCTTTGTGCAGGTAAACATGTCGGAAGACTACGACCTGTGGGCGGAGAAGGATGGCAAGAAGAGCGCCATCAAGGAAGTCAGCTCCTGGGACACACGTAAGGAATTCGAGTGTGAGCTGAAGCTCAAGTAGCGACGGGCGCGTTTCCCACTGGCGCTCATGCGTGCGATGGAGCGCTATTCCTGCTTCAGGACGATGTCGCCGTTGATCGTCTCAATCTTCACTGTGTTCGCACCGCTTCCAACATGCCCCGTGACGTAAATATATTTGCGCGGTGTGCCCCCTTGAGTATCCCATTCCGTTGACTGGCGCTCGGTGAGGCCAAGGTGCTGGATCACGCGGTACTTGCCTTCGCTGTTCTTGGTGTAGGCGAGCTTGATCTGCACATCCATTGAGAAATCCTTGGGGACAGTGAGCAGGATTGCGCCCGACATTGAGCTGAGCTTGATGTCACGACGTTCAGGCGAAGAACCGACTAAGCGGGCGGTTACGTCGCCGGCCATGGTGCTGGCGTGGATGGCACCGCCTGCCTGGCCAATGGTAATTTTTCCGCCCATCGTGGAGGCGTCGACGGAGCCGACGGCATGGTCGACGCTGATGTCGCCTCCCATGGTTTCGAGCTTGGCGAAGGGGCCTGAGCTGCCTAGATGGATATCGCCTCCCATGGTTGAGAGTTGTGCTCCGTCCGGCGCGTCGGCCACGTCAATTCCACCGCCCATGTGGTGCACCTTGACGACGCTGGCCTGCGGGCCCCCGTGTAGTGGGAGTCGATCAAGGAGGTCGGGGCTCAGGCAGCCGGCAAGAGTGAAGGGTAGTGCGCTGAAGGCCAAGGTACGGGCCAGGATTGCTGCCGGGCTTATGGACATGTTTGACTCTCCTTGCGGGACACGCGGAAAGGCTTGCCGGGTTATACGCAGTTGGGGCGAAGAAGTTCCCTGCAGGATGCGGCTTGGCGGTGGTCGGCGTCGAGGCCGCGATCGGCAGAGCTCAAGGTGAGGATCAGCGGTCCAGTTTTTTCGCGACCAGTTCGTTGAGGAGCGCCGGGTTCGCCTGGCCTTTTGATGCCCTCATGACTTGTCCCACAAAAAACCCGGCGACGGTCTTTTTGCCGGCGCGATACTGCTCAACCTGTTTTGGATTGGCGGCAATGACCTCATCGATGAGCGCCTCGATTGCGGAGGAGTCGGTGATCTGCTGAGGCTTCTCTCGCTCGTAAACTGCAGGGAAGTCCTCACGGGTTTCGAAGGAGATATCGAATAGCTGCTTGAGCTGCTTCGAGCTGATCTTGCCTTCTTCGAGCAGATCGGCGGCAAGTACGATGCCGGCCATGGAAACTGGCGAATTTTCCTGGTCGAGTTCGAGTGCCTTGAGACGGCCGGCGACTTCGCTCAGGAGCAAGTTAGCCACCCGGCGCGGATTCTTCGCAGTACGAGCAGCAGCTTCAAATCGATCAGCAAACTCCCGCGAGGCGGTAAGAGTGCGGGCATCCTGCTCGTTCAAATCGTACTCACCGATCATGCGGGCGCGGCGCGCTTCCGGCAACTCGGGGAGGTTTTTTTCCGCCTCGCCAATGTATTCAGGCGTAAGGATCAGGGGCGGCAGGTCAGGCTCGGGGAAGTAACGGTAATCGTGAGCCTGCTCCTTGGAGCGCATGGAGTAGGTGCGGCCTTCATGGGCGTTCCAAAGGCGCGTCTCCTGCATCACCTTTCCGCCTGACTCAATGACTTCGATCTGGCGTTCAATCTCGTATTCAAGCGCCGCGCGGACGAAGCGGAAGCTGTTGACGTTTTTGACCTCGGCCTTGGTGCCCAACTTCTCCTGGCCGCGCGGGCGCACACTCACGTTGGCGTCACAACGCAGCGAGCCTTCCTCCATATTGCAGTCGGATACGCCGGTGTAGAGCAAGATCTCGCGAAGGCGCGTGAGGTACTCAAAGGCTTCGTCAGGTGTGCGGATGTCGGGGTCGGAGACAATCTCAATGAGCGGCGTGCCGCACC
>JANXQR010000410.1 GCA_025353435.1 Acidobacteriota bacterium
CTCCGCGCGAACCAAACTCGCGCTCCACTGTGATCACACGTATCGGACCTTGCATGATGCCTCCCTCTTGTCAGTGGAGCATACAACGAAATTGGGCACGTTCGGCAAGCCCCTGAAAACTCTTCCTGTCGGTGGGATGCACAATCAGCCTTTGGTGGAGTATGCTTCTCGGTTCACACCGCACCTGTCTGCGCGAATAGCGGCTTTGGCTTATCTCTTACCGCGCTTGCCAGCGGTCAGCCTCGCAGCGCATCGGTATTCCAGCAAGGAGGGAGAACCGAATGTCTCAATCAGCCACCGAGACCAACGAGCTTGCAGGCGTGGCAAAGACCAAGTCGCGCAACGCCCTTGCGGCGCAATGCAGTCTGCGGGTTCTCGGTGCCTTTGCGCTTGTTGCAGGCGTTCTGCTGCTTTCTTCCTGGACGCTGCACTACTGGCAGGCAGCCGCCTACCTCGTCGCCGTATTCGTCCCGCTTGCAATAGTCACCATTGCGCTCCTCGCACGCAATCCCGCCGTCATCGAGCGCCGCCTCACCACCGTCGAGCTCAACCGCTCGCAGCGTGCCCTTATCGGTGCCTTTCGGCCGCTCTTTATTCTTATGATGTTTGTGCCCGGCCTCGATCACCGCTTGAGGCTCTCGCGCACCATCACCGGAGCCGTCTCGCCGCCTGTGTCTCTGATTTGCGATGTGCTCATCGTACTGGCCCTGCTGTTTGCCGGCTGGGTCTTGCAGGTCAACGAGTTTGCCGGCCCCTCCATTAGCGTTGAAAAAAACCACCCACTGATCGCCACTGGCCCCTACAGCATTGTCCGCCACCCACTCTACTCATCAAGCCTGGTACTCTGGCTCGCCACACCGCTGGCCCTCGGCTCCTGGGTGGCCCTGCCCCTCTTCGTCCTGCTCGTGCCGTTCTACATCCTGCGCCTGATGGAGGAAGAGCTTGTCCTCACGCGCGACCTGAGAGGCTACACCGCCTACTGCAAGCGAACGCCATTCCGGCTTATTCCATGGGTGTGGTAACGCAGACCTTCGCGGGGCCTCAACTCATCCCGCATATTCACCGATTCACTTCTTCACTGCCCAAGAGCATTTTCCAGAATTCCGCAGACCCGAACTTTGTTGGTATCCCACCCATTCCGCTGCAAAACGCGGAATGGATGGGCCACGCGAGTGTGCGGCAAATCCGAAAATCCTTAAAGTATGTATCGCGACAAATCCTGATCCTTCACTATGGCCGCCACCATCTGCCGCACATAGTCTGCCGAGATCAGGAACACCTTCTCCGGACCGGAAGCCGTCATGCGCTCCTCGTAAGGCAGTGGTGACGACGCCTCATTCCGGATCGCTTCTCCCACCACACCTGGCTGCTCCGCGTCCGGCGCCTGCCGAGCCACATCCGGCGCCAGGAAACTCACATCCTCGAGCACCCGCTCCATGATGGTGTGCAGCCGCCGCGCGCCGATATTCTCGGTCGACTCGTTCACCTTGAATGCAAACTCCGCCATCTCACGCAACGCGTCAGGCGTGAAATCCAGCCGGACCCCTTCAGTCTCCAAGAGCGCCGTGTATTGCTTTGTCAGCGATGCCTTCGGCTCAGTCAAAATCCGCAGGAAATCCTCGACCGTGAGCGACTGCAACTCCACGCGAATCGGAAAGCGTCCCTGCAATTCGGGAATCAGGTCGCTCGGCTTCGACACATGAAACGCGCCCGCGGCAATGAACAGAATGTGATCCGTCCGCACCATTCCGTAGCGCGTATTCACCGTGGTGCCTTCAACGATGGGCAGAATATCTCTCTGCACGCCCTCGCGGCTCACATCCGGCCCATGCCCGCCCTCGCGCCCCGCAATCTTGTCGATCTCGTCAAGGAAGACAATCCCGCTCGACTCCACCCGCTCCACCGCCTGGCGGTTCACCGAGTCCATGTCGATCAGCCGGCCCTCTTCCTCCTGAACAAGGTAATCGAACGCGTCCCCCACCTTCATCTTCCGCTTCTTCGATCCCCCGCCAAAGATGTTCGGCAGCATGTCCTTGAGGTTCATCTCCATGTCCTCAAGGTTCTGGTTGCTGATGATGCCGAACTGCGGCGTGTTCCGATTCTGTACGTCGATCTCCACCATGCGGTCATCCAGCTTGCCTTCGCGGAACTGCTGCCGCATCTTCTCCCGCGACCGTTGATGGCTCTCCGTCCCCGGCAGCGTCAACTGCCCATCCTGCCCCGGCGGTGGCGTGGTGGTGGGTGGCGGCGGCAGAAGCACATCCAGAAGCCGCTCCTCCGCATTCATCTCCGCCTTGTCTTCCACTTCCTCCAGGCGCTCTTCCCGCAACATGTCAATCGAGATCTCCACCAAATCGCGGATGATCGACTCCACGTCGCGCCCCACGTAGCCCACCTCGGTAAACTTCGAGGCCTCAACCTTCAGAAACGGCGAGTTCGTCAGCTTCGCCAGCCGCCGCGCAATCTCCGTCTTGCCCACGCCCGTTGGCCCAATCATGATGATGTTCTTGGGCATGATGTCGTCGGCGATATCCGGCGGAAGCTTTTGCCGCCGCTGGCGATTGCGCAGCGCAATGGCCACCGCGCGCTTGGCGGCCTTCTGACCAACCACGTGCTTGTCCAGCTCAGCAACAATCTCGCGCGGCGTCAGCTCGTCCAGCGAGACGTCCTGTTCTTCAGCGGATGCGGGTAAATAAATGGCCATGCTGTTGTTCAATTACTCCTAAAGCCCATTGTCGTGCGATTTCTGTTCAAACAGTTGCGGTATCAAGGAAAGTCGATGGAGGCACCAAATTGTCGAACTCCCACTTGCCCATGTAACCCTGAATCAGGTCAATTTCGCGCTGTATTGCTTGTTTCTTTTCCAATGAGGTTTCGGGTACATAGAAGGCCATCCATACGACACTCGGCTTTTTATCTGTGCCGTTCTTTTTCTTTGTCCGGTAGGCATAATTCAGATTGATTTGCGCAGCTTCTTCCGCTTTCTCAACCGGTAGAACAATGCATTGATACTCATGGGGAGACTTGATGCAGACTAGGACGACAAGATCCGCCCGAAAAGCGCCGACTGCTTTGTTGAACATCCGCTCTTCGCAGTTAACTATGTGTTCGGGTCCGCAGTATCCATAATGAAACCACCACCCGTCCTCATACCTCTTGTCGAAGAGAGCGCCCTTCACTTGAACTTGCCAAACTTTTCCGCCCTTGACTGCAAGCAGGTCGACATTCGCGGCTATTCCTTCTAAATTGAGGTCGCGCACTTCGAACCCGTGGTACTCCAGTTCGTTGGCCACGATCCGTTCAGCAATTCGGCCAATGCTGCGTTTGCCCGTCTTTAATTCGCCCGAACGGGTCTCTGGAGTTGCTGCACCTGTCATTTCAGTTCCTCAACCGTAATCCGGTCATTTGTATAGATGCAGATTTCTCCAGCAATCTTCATCGCCTTCTCCGCAAT
>JANXQR010000429.1 GCA_025353435.1 Acidobacteriota bacterium
CAGTTTTTGTCGGAATCGATGGGGGCGTTGTGGGCGAGGTTGGGCCGGAGTAAGTGCCAGTTTTTGCCGTCGTCGGTGGATGTGTCGGTGCCGTTGGGGCCGACGGTGACCCAGGTTTCGGTGGCGCCGTCCCAGGCCACGCTTGATCGATAGCCGTGGGGCGGGGTGAGGGCCGCATGCCAGGTTGTGCCGCCGTCGGTTGTGTAGGCCGCGGTGCCGGCGGTCTCGTAGGGCCTGCCGTAATTGCCTCCGACGACGACCCAGCAACACGCGTCGCGGGCTGCGACTGAGAGTGCGCCGGTGCTGATGGATCCGCCCGCCATGGGGAGGGCGTGCGAGGTGAAGGGTTCGGTAGGGCTGGCGCCCTCGTTGGTGAGAATTCTTGGACCTGGTGCTCCGCCGGTGACAAAGGCGGTGGCAAATTTGTCGTTGAGAAAGAGGGCGGAGTTGCTGACGGCGAAGGCGCCTTCACCGGGGAACGCTTCGAGTCCGCCGGAGGTGGTTCGCTGCCATGCATCGCCTTTGTCGGCGGTCTCCCAGAATGCGAATTTTCCGTCGACGGGGCCTCCGAGCAATTCTCCGTCTTTGTTGAAGCGGTTAAGGACGATAGCGTCCCAGAAGCCGTCGGGGTCAGGATTGGTGAAGAGAAGCGTCCAGGTCTGGCATGCGTCGATGGTTTTGTAGAGGCGGGAGAGGTCGCCTTTGCCGCTGGACATGACGATGGCGGTGTTGGTGTCAAAGGCCTGGATGCCGCGGAAGTCGAGGTGCTCGGCGCCAGGCGGGATGGGGCAGACGAGCCAGTGCTTTCCGTCGTCGAAGGTGCGGAGGACGGTGCCGTTGGCGCCCGAGGCCCAGGCAACGCCGTTGCCGATGGAGTGAATACCGCTGAGATTGGCGGTGGTGTGGGAGTTTTGGAGTTGCCATTGGGCGTGCGCGGTCAGGGAGATCAGGAGGAGTGCGAGGAGCGAGGGGGATCGCTGCATGGTGGAAGTGTAGCGGAGTTGTGGGTTGAGATTAAGGGCTGCCTGTTTAGGTTCTTGGTATCCCACCCTTGCGACAGAAAAAAGTCGCAAAGATGGGGCACGGAGCTTTTGTGCGGAGAATGGTCTTTGGGCATGGTTCAGCGGGTCTCAAAGGAGCGATTGTGACGTTCGACATTGCGGAGAGGCATCAGCGATCGAGGGCGGAGGGATTGAGCTTGCCAATGCGGCCTTTGGGGCCTACGACGAAGGGCAGCGAGAGGGCGTTCCAGTTTTTGTCGGCGTCGGGGGCGTCGTGTTTTTTGAGGTTGGGGCGAAGGGGCCACCAGTTTTCGCCGTCGTCGGTTGAGAAGTCGGTGCCGTTGGGGCCTGCGGTGATCCAGATTTTGGCGTCCTCGTCGTATGCGACGGCGGAGCGATAGCCGTGTGGTTGAATCTGGGCTGAATGCCAGGTCTGGCCGCCATCCCGCGTGTAAGCCGCGGTGCCGGTGGAGTCGACGGGCTTGGCGTAATCGCCTCCCACGACGACCCAGCAACAACTTTCCCGAGCCTGGATGGAGAATGCTCCAGTGGTTGCGGTGCCTCTGGCCATGGGGAGCGCATGCGATTGGAAAGGGTGGTTTCCGCCCTGGTTGGTCAGGATGCGGGCGCCAGTTGGTCCGCCGGTGACGAAGCCGGTGCCGATGTGTTCATCGAGGAAGAAGGAGGAATTGCTGGCGGCGAAGGCACCTTCTTCCTTGAGCGATTCGAGACCGCCATCCTTGATAGGCGCCCAGGTATTGCCTTTGTCGGAGCTCTCCCAGAACGCGAAATTTCCCTTCACAGGATCTCCGAGGAGCTCACCGTATTTGTCAGATGAGTTGAGGACGATGGCGTCCCAGAAGCCGTCGGGGTCGGGGTTGGTGAAGAGGAGCTTCCAGGTGCGGCAGGCGTCAGTGGTTTTGTAGAGGCGGGACTGGTCGCCTTTGCCGCTGGACATGACGAAGGCGGTGTTGGCATCGAAGGCGCGGACGCCGCGGAAATCGAGGTGCTCGGCGCCAGGGGGGATGGTGCAGGCTTGCCAGATCTTGCCGCCGTCGGTGGTGTGGAGGACGGTGCCTTTGGTGCCGGAGGCCCAGGCAACGCGATGGCTGATGGCGTGGATACCGCGGAGATCGGCGGTGGTGTTGGAGGTTTGGAGCTGCCATTGGGCGGAGGCGGTTCCAAGGCAGGCGGTTCCAAGAGAGGTGAGGATGATTGCCGAGAGCAAGAGGGTTGGCCGCATGGGAGAAGTGTAAAGCAGGTTGATTCCCGCATCGCAAAACGATGTGATCGGAGGTTGACTCAGGGGGCGGGGTGCTGTGCTATTCTCACGGTCGAGAGTTACCCTTCCGGAGAAAAGTCAAGATGGCATACGTGATTGCAGAACCTTGTATCGGCACGAAGGACAGCGCCTGCGTAGACGCGTGTCCGGTCGATTGCATCCACCCCAAGAAGGATGAGGCCGGTTACGCTGAAGCCGAGCAGCTCTTCATCGACCCAGTTGAGTGCATTGATTGCGGCGCGTGCGTACCGGCGTGCCCGGTGTCGGCGATCTTTGCGCTCGACGATCTGCCCGAGAAGTGGGCGCACTTCACGGAGAAGAACGCGGCGTACTTCGGGCGGTAAGGCCGACGCACGAAGGACCCACGCCAAAGCTGTATTCAGACGCGCATCCTGATCGAGCGGGATGCGCGTTCGTGTTTGCGGGCGTGCTTATTTACATGGTAGGGGAGCCGAGAAGTTCCAGGCCCAAATCACACGCTGCAATCTTGTCGAAAGTCACAACCTTGATGCATCCTGCAGCCTGCGCACTTACAGCGAGAAGGCAATCCGCGAATCCGGCGCTGCAAACGCGGTGAAGTGTGAGCGCACTCTGTACATTTTGGATGTCTTCGATCACGATGTCCCTGCTGGCCACGAGATCATCCAGGATCCGAACGATTCGATCCTTGCCGAGCTTGTAAGTTTTCCGGAGGGCCCACACCATTTCCACGAGCACAACCAGGCTGATCCATCCCGGTTCGTCGGGAGACAAATTGTCCAATACTTCATTGGCAATTTGAGACTGCACCGGGTCATCTTCGGTGAGATATCGAACCAGGACATTCGTATCGATGGCGATCACGCGGCCTCGCCCTTGGATGCGTCGGCCGCGGGGTCGCGGCGCACGCTATCCAAATATTCCTCTTCAACGGCGGCCTCAATTCCTTCGTCGAGTTCTTCGAGGGTAGGGACGTAGTTCAGCTTGGGTACGATTCCCTTCAGATCGCGGATCGAACCAGTTCTCGGCCGGAAGGCAACGCGTCCATCTCCCATATCGAAGAACATGACTTCGTCGCCGGCGGAGATATTGAAGGCCTTGCGAATTTCTGCCGGAATGGTGATTTGTCCTTTGGAGGTCACTTTGGCGGAGGGCATGGCGGGATTCCTTTCGATTCTGATTCTACCTTACTTCCAGGCAGATTTCTTACAATGTAGGGCTCTGCCGGAATGTGATGCAGGTGCGATGATGGAAGCCGATGGCGGTGCTGACTTCAGAGGCGGTGGTGCTGCGTACGTGGCCGGTGCAAGAGGCTGACTTGATTGTGAGCTTCTTCACGCGCGATTACGGGAAAGTGCGGGGGGTGGCGAAGTCGGCTCTCAAAAGCAGGCGGCGGTTTGGCGGGGCTCTGGAGCCGATGACGCAGGCGCGGGCGTGGTTTGCGGAGCGGCCTAAACAGGAGCTGGCGCGGCTGGATCAATTGGAGATTGTGCGGTCGCCGATGGCGCTGCCGGTGGATGCGACGCGGCTGGCGGTGTTGAGCTTCTATGCCGAGGTGCTGGATGAGGCGCTGCCTGATCATGATCCGCACGAGACGATTTTCAGGCTGCTGGTGAGCGTGCTGGAGCAGACCACGGTGGAGCAGCCGTGGATGCCGCTGACGTATTTTTCGCTATGGATGACGCGGTTGATGGGGCTACTGCCGGACCTGGCGCATTGCACCGCGTGCGGGGAAGCGCTGCGTGCGGGGGAGATTTGGTTCAACGGCTACGCGGATGGGCTGTTTTGCGCGGTGCATCGGCATCCCAACGACGACATTCTGGCGGCAGATTCCTGGCAGGTGGCGCAGAGAATTCTCAAAGCGCCGGTGGGGGCGTTTGCAGGTGAGGCGTGGGGACGGAAAAGGGCGCAGGATTTGCGGCGATTTGCGGTGCAGG
>JANXQR010000439.1 GCA_025353435.1 Acidobacteriota bacterium
GGAAGTCACGGCAGCAACCTTGAGACCATGGAAGACCTCAATCAAGTCGCCGCCAATGCTAACGGCTACGCCAACACCGACACCGCGGCTCCTGCGACAGGCGCATGCATCACAGACGACGGCTCCCTCGTGTCCGATCACCGCCCCTATCCCTGCTGGAGCGTTATCCAGAGCGTTCGCAACGCCGCCGAAAGCAACTATTCCAGCGGCACGGTTGAAATCTCAAAACACGGTGGGAAGCAACTCACCTTCGACGCCAGCTATACCTGGACGCGCGATCTCTCCAACGCCGGGGGCGCTACACCCAACGCCTTCGCAGTGGCGGGCGGCACCTATCTAACTGACCGTTTCCATCCCGGCCTCGACTACGGCAACGTCATCTACGACCGCAAGCACCGCTTCCTCGCGACCTATCTATACTCCTTGCCCTTCGGCTCCGGCCAGCGCTGGCTTGCGGCCGGCTCGGCATTGAACAAACTGATCGGCGACTGGCAGATCGCGGGCGTCACCATCCTGCAATCTGGCCCCTTCCTCACTCCCTACCAGCAATCAGTCGACCCGGCCAACACCAACATCCTCACCACCGTCGGCCAGGCGCGCCCCGATCAGCTCACTACCGCCCCGCTCTACGCCGCGCACCGCAACACCACGCAATGGTTGAATCCCGATGCCTTCCCCTACCAGAATCTCGCCGTCAATTACGGAACGCCAGATCAAGTCGGCATCGGGCGTTTCGGCAACGCACCGGTCGGCGGAGTCGTCGGCCCCGGCACCGCCAACTACTCGTTTTCGTTAATGAAGGGAATAGCCATCCAGGAGCGCGCCCACATCCAGTTGAGCGTCGAAGCCGCAAACGTCTTCAACCACAGAAACTACGAGCCACCCAACATGCAAGTCGACTCCGGCGGCTTCGGCTCCATCACCGCCCTCCAAACAGCGGAAGGCGCCGGCCCGCGCAGCCTCGAGCTAGCAGGCCGCATCGTTTTCTAGGCCGCTTCATCCGCCTACTCTCCCGCTTACTCTCTTTGATAAACACCGATCGTCGTCGACTTCTTCCCCGACGCATCCACTGACGTCGTTGTAATCGTCATAACCTTACCGTCTGGCGAAACCACGCGTTTGCTCGTCGCCACCGCCTGCATCCCTCGCGAGTACGTAGCCACCACTGCATGCGAGTTCACGCGCTTCAACGACACCGGCAGCAGCAGCCCGCGCGTACCCGACACCAGCACCTCTCTACCGTCATAGGCCGCCGTATATTCTGCGTGAATCTCCCCACCGTTCCCATACGTCGCATCGGAGTGATACCACACTCCGCGATCCGCCGGCTTCATTTCAATCATCATACTCTTGGGGCAGGCGCGCGGAGGGTAATGCGATTGCCGCACATCCAGCTTCCACTTGCCCATAAACGGATCGCTAGTCGACGCGTGCGCGAATGCCACAGCCAGCATCAACCCGGTCGCAAACGCAAATCTCTTCAACATGTCTGATCTCCGCATGGGCCTCCTTCGCCGGAAGCCCATGCCGTTTTGCGGTTACAGAGAACGCAGAAAATCCAGGATCGCCTGCTTGTCCATCTCCGACAATTTGTTGAAGCGCTGCACCACCGCATTCGCCTCCGACGGACCATAAGTCCGCGACTTCGCATCCTTGGCAGGATTGTCCCCGCCATCGGATCCGCGTTGCGAAAAATGATCCTGGATCGCCGTGTTCAAATCGCTCGTCCGTCCGTCATGCAAAAAGAACAACCGCTGCCCCACGCCCCACAGCGGCGTCGTGCGAAACTCATCCGGCCCCGCATTTCCCTGCACAATGTTGTCCGCCAGCGTCGCGCCCATGTGGTGCACCAGCAGGTCCGAGAAGAGATTCACATCCTGCCCGCGCAGCGCCACCGTGTGCGGCCCAATCTCTTCAGATTGGCTTGCCGGGTTTGCCATGCCCGGCGTCTTGAACGACTGCGTATGGCAAAGTGCGCACCCCACCTTGCCGAAAAGATCCTTGCCATGTTGGGCGCTGGCCGTCATCGGTGCCGGCTTCGGCGCATCCACAAAGCGCATGAACTCCGCAAACATCAACCACGCCGGCATGATCTTCAAAGGATTGTTGTAAAGCCCCGGCTCGGTCCGCGGCACATCGAATGGCTCATACACGCTGCTGCACGTCGGATCCTCGCTCCGCCCCATCGGGAACGCATCGTTGCTGATGCCCATCTCCACGTTGTAAGCTTCACCCGCAAATATCGTCAGCGAGGGGTTCTGCGCCTTCCACCCAAACCTGCTGATGGTTCCATTATTGGGAACCATATTGGGATGCCCCACAATCCCCAGGTCCTCCTTCTGGTCCAGGTGTGCGTTCATATTGGCTCGGATGGCCGAGTCCTGAATCCCCTCAATCAGCCCCAGTCCGAAAAGCTGCAGCGGTATCCGGAAAGCGATATTGTTGCTATCCACCGCGCCCGCAAAATCAGGCTGCGCCATCGTACAGCCGGGAGCATCCGATCGCCCCTGCAGGGTAAACAGGCTGTGCACTCCGCCGTCGCGCGTTCCATCCTGGTTAAATTTGAACCGCACCTCCCGCATCGCCCCGTCCGCCAGCTCAAATGGAGGCACCGTATTCGTCCCGCCTAAACGATGGGCAATCTTGTCTGCCGGGTTGTGCGCCGGAGAGCTCCCCCCAATCACCGGCTGCGAGTGACAGATGAAACACTGATCGGCGTTGAACACCGGGCTCATGCCAGCCGAGTTCACCAGCTTCAGCGGCGAAAACGGATTGTTGGGATCGGGATCAATCGGCGGCCCGCCCTGCGGCTGCTGGCTGCAGGTGTCGCACGTCCCTTCCAACTCCGAAACCCGCAGTAGGCTCTCGTTGAACAATGCCGTTTCGTTGTCGCTCAGACCCAGTACCGGGTTCGGAATCGGAGACACCGGATTCGGCCGCGGCCCAGGGTCCTTCGCTTTGAACAATCCACTCTGTGCCACCATGACGGTAGTGATGGCCGCGGCAAACACCATCGCCATCAACCCAGCGCGCTTTGTGAAAATGCTCGCGGTCGCTTCCTTGCTGTTCAACCGCAGTTTCGGACGTTTGCCAAACAGATAGCTGAATTTCATCGTTCGCCTCCAGCGGGGGCACTGAGGGATTCAGGCAGAATTCCAGCTGCATCCAACTCGCCTATTTATTTGGTTTCGAAATGACCCCGACTGTGTCACTCTTTTCGGAAGCATCCAGAAAAGTCAAACGATCTGATTCCGAACCCTGTCTGAACTACTAAAGCCCCAGTGACCAGCAATTTAGCGGCTCATCTGAACTCCAGGGAATAGAATCCTCCACATAGAAATGGGGGCAGTGTGTATGGAAGTGTCTCCGCCGAAGTATCAAGTTGTTAAATTTGGAAACTTTGAAGCCGATTTCGAACAACTCGTACTGAGCAAAAACGGCCTCCGCATCAGGCTTCAAGATCAGCCATTCCAAATCCTCGCCATGCTCCTCGAGCGCCCCGGCGAATTGATTACACGCGAGCAGATCGGTCAGCGTCTCTGGCCCGCCAACACCTTCGTTGAGTTCGACGATGGCCTGAACACCGCCATCAAAAAACTGCGCAGCGCCCTCGGCGATGGACCCGACAATCCGCGCTACATCGAAACCGTGCCCCGCAGAGGCTACAGATTTATTGCTCCGGTCACCGGCATTTCTCCATCGCCGCTCCCTACCGCGCTACCCGCTCAATCCACAAATCTGATTCCCTCCGCCGCTCTCATCACGATTCCTGATCTGCTCCCGCCGCCAGCCAAAAGGCCTTTCCTCAGCAGCCGCAGCATCTTCGCGCTCGCCCTGACCGCCGCCCTCCTTTGCACCGCAGCAATCGTTCTTACCGTGTTGTACTGGCCCAAACCCTCTAGAGTTCCCCACCTCGTTCGCATCACGCAGCTCACCCGCTCCGGCGCCGTCCATCCCAATCAAAACCTCGCCACCGATGGACTCCGGCTCTATTACATCGAACGCGACAACGGAGATTGGATCCTCAAAAGCATGCCGTCCGCCGGCGGCACAGGCACCAGGGTCGACGTGCCCATGCCTCGATACGACCTTCAGGATCTCTCGCCCGACGGTTCGGAGATGATGCTCCGGAAAATTACCAAAGACTCCGAAAACGATTCCCTATGGATCATGTCCAGCGTCGGCGGCCCCGTCCATCGCGTGGGCGAAATTCATATCCTGGCCGCCACCTTTTCCCCGGACGAACGCACCGTAACTTACAGCGATGGCAGCGATGTCTACCTTTGCGATAAGGATGGGAGAAATCAACGCAAGCTGTTTTCGGC
>JANXQR010000447.1 GCA_025353435.1 Acidobacteriota bacterium
GGATCGACGTGATCCTCGGCGACAGCTCGCTTCCGGCCGGTCCGTTCTCGGGCGGATCGCTGGTGACGGGCTCGGTGCTAAGCGCGATTGCAGCCGGCGCGGAAAACGCGATCAAGCGGCTCCAACAGGTGGCCGCCGCGACGGAAGGGTCGCCATTTAACAAGGCATCGCTCGAAACCATTGCATACAGCGGCGGGCGCCTACACAAGAAAGATCAAGCGCCGACAGAGGGTGCGCACTTCGCGGACATTTTACAGCTGGCGAAAATCAGCGGGCTTAGTGCCGAAGGTAAATCGGTGCCAACCTCGGACGACCCGAAGGCGAAAGGCGTCTCGCTACATTCCTACGGCGCTCAATTTGTTGAAGTCGAATGGGAGCCCGACATTGCCCGCCTGCACGTGAGCCGTGTCGTCACGGTCATCGATGGCGGCCGCATCATCAATCTCACCGCCGCAACCAATCAGATCGTGGGTGCGGTCGTCATGGGCATCGGCATGGGATTGCTCGAAGAGACCATTTACGATGAGCGCACCGGGCAGCCTATTAACGGCAATCTGGCAGACTATCTCGTCGCCACGTGCGCCGACTCGCCAGACATCGACGTCACGTTTCTCCACTACCCCGACGCCGGCATGGGCGAATACGGCGCGCGCGGCGTGGGAGAAATCGGACTTGCCGGCATCGCGGCGGCCATCACTGCGGCCGTCCATCACGCCACCGGGGTGCGCGTGCGCGAGTTGCCGGTGCGCATTGAGGACTTGCTCAAATCGAAATTAGTATCTGTCTAAACCAGTAACAAAGGCGCATGACTGACTTCGAACACATTCTTCCTTTGTGGCGCGAGCTTGAAGCCGCGGGTGCGGACTACGTGCTTGCGACCATCGTTGCTGTCGAAGGTTCGAGTTATCGCCGCCCCGGCGCGCGCATGCTCCTGGCGCAGGATGGCCGCCGCGCAGGCACTGTCAGTGGCGGATGCCTCGAAGCCGCAGTCGCCAAGAAGGCCTGGTGGCTTACCGCCGAAGGCCCAGTGGTGGAGCGGTACTCCACACTTGAAGACGATGGCGATCTCCCATATGGCTCCGGGTGCGGCGGAATTGTCCATATACTTCTTGAACGCAGCGCGACTGCCGAGCCTCTTCTGCAGGCATTACACGCCGCATTCATGGCGCGCATTCCACTCGCCATCGCAACTGTCCTTGAAGGACCGTGCATCGGTCGCCGCGCTTTCGCTTCCGAAATGTCGAATAGAACAGTGGCCTCACTCAGCGACGGCGATCGATTGCAAGGAGGCCTTACTTTCCTCGCGGGACGTGCGCTTGAAAACCGCACCGCGCTGGAAACCACTGTTGAGGTAGATGGCGCGTCGGCACGTATCTGGGTCGACTACCGCGCTGCGCGGCCGGGCCTATGGATCTTCGGCGCAGGCGACGATGCACGGCCGCTGCTCAATCTTGCCCGCGAACTCGGATGGTTTGTTGCCATTGTCGACGGCCGTTCGCACCTTGCTACCCGCGCACGATTCGCGGGTGCAGATGAAGTTTGCGCCGTCGACATCCGCGAGTTCCCCACTGCGACTCCCTCCGTCCTCGATCTTCATTTCACAGATGCCGCGGTTCTCATCACCCATAGCTTCGAGCAGGATTCACGCATTCTCGCATGGCTCCTGAACCGCGAACACGCGATCGCGTATGTTGGTGTCCTCGGCCCGCAACGCCGCACGCGCGAAGCCTTGGCTGAAGCCGCACGTCTTCTGCAGCATGTTCCAACCGATAAGCTCATCGATCAATGGCTCGAAGATCTCCATGCGCCCACCGGCCTTGACCTCGGCGCAGATACGCCTGCGTCCATCGCGCTATCGATCATAAGTGAAGTGCAGAAAGTGCTAGCGGCAAGCACAGCACTGCCGTTGCGCAACGTCCGCGCGCCCAGCACCGCAACTGCACTCGGATGAAACAGCACCTCTTTACGCAAGGATCAACCCACCTTGCGCCACGAGGTGCGCTTCCACCACTTCAAGGAACTTTGCTGGCCACGCTGGTCCAGCCACCAGGTTGCCGTCTACCACCGCTCCGGTGATTTCCACCTTCACAAATGTGCCGCCAGCCAGTTCCACCTCTGGCGCGCAAGCGGGATACGCGCTGAGCTTGCGGCCCTTCAGCACTCCGGCCGCCGCCAGTAGCTGAGGTCCGTGGCAAAGCGCGGCTATCGGTTTGCCCTCGTTGGCGAAGTACAGCACGATGTTCAGCACCTGCTCGTCTAGCCGCAGATACTCGGGCGCGCGTCCGCCGGGAACTACAAGCCCGTCGTAATCCTCCGCCCTCACTTCGTCAAAGGTCGCATTCAGCGCGAAGTTATGGCCGCGCTTCTCCGTGTAAGTCTGGTCGCCCTCGAAGTCGTGAATTGCCGTGCGCACGTGGTCGCCTTTCTTCTTGCCGGGGCAAACGGCATCGACCGTGTAGCCCACCATCTGCAGAGCCTGAAACGGCACCATGATCTCGTAATCCTCCACAAAATCGCCGGCCAGCAGCAACAACTTCGCACTCTTCAGCGCGTCTCTCCTGTGAAACGGTTTTGACCCGCACGAGTCGTATTGTCATACATCGGCATCAGTGAGCGTTCACGCTCGATTCCGCGTTTTGTCAATCGTGGGATACGAACTCCCACGCTCGGGATGCGCGAAGGGTTCATCATCACATGAAATGCGAGCCGGCCCAAACCACCGTCGCCACCTCGCCTAAAATAGTGAAATGAGCCCTTCCTCAGTTTCGTCATCGCCCGTGACGTTGGACGAACTGAATGCAAAGATAGTCGATTGCAGTCGGTGCGCCCGGTTGCGGGAACATTGCACCAATGTAGCCGCAGTTCGCCGCCGTGCCTATGCCGGCTGGGAATATTGGGGCCGCCCCGTTCCCTCTTTTGGCGATCCCAATGCCCGCGTGCTCATTCTCGGCCTCGCTCCCGGCGCCCACGGCTCCAATCGCACCGGGCGTCCGTTCACCGGCGACGGGTCAGGCGATTTCCTGTTTCCGGTCCTGCACGAAGCCGGATTTGCCTCGCAACCTAAGGCCATCTCGCGCGACGATGGAATGCAGTTACACGACCTGTGGATCACCGCCGTCGCCCGCTGCGCCCCGCCCGGTAACAAGCCAACAACGGATGAGCTTCGCAACTGCGCCCCGTGGCTCGACGAAGAGATGCGCCTGCTCAACAACCTGCGCGTTGTGGTGTGCCTCGGCCACATCGCCTTCGACGGCCTTCTGAGTTGGGCGCTGCGCACTGACATCATCGCCTCACGCAGGGAATTCGTCTTCACGCACGCCACTGAATTCATTCTTCCAAATTGCCTCAATGTCATTACCAGCTATCACCCTTCGCTGCAGAACACCAACACTGGCCGCCTGACCCGTCCCATGTTCCTCGAGGTTTTCACTCGCGCCCGCATGTTAGCGGAGGCGCGGACCACGAAGAGTAAGTGACCAACCCCGACCTATGCGCGAGATAAACATGATTTCCGATCGAACCCTGAAACAGTTGATAGCCGCCGACGAGCCCGCAACCGAGCCCCGCAAGCCGGCGAAAAAGAAAGTGCCGGAGGCCGTCGACCACACTACGCGCCCCGTTCTCATGGAGCGCGCTGCCTATCTCAAGCAGATGGCGCGGGCCAGCGAAGGCTCGGCGAGCGAAATCCTTGAGGAATACCCGCGCCATAACATCCAGCTATCCGTGCGCCTGCGCAGCGGTATCGCTGAGCTGCATGAGCACTTCGCTGACATCTTCTTTGTCCTGGAAGGTCGCGCCACCCTGGTGACGGGCGGCACCATCGTCGATCCAAAGTCCACTTGCCCCGGAGAGGTCAGAGGCTCGATGGTTGCTGACGGTGCGCGTCAGGAACTCCGCGCGGGCGACGTGGCTCACATTGCAGCCGGAACGCCACACCAAATCCTGCTTGCCGGCGACGCCACCTTTTCCGCCATGGTCATCAAGATTCAGGAGAATGACTGAGCCGGCGCTCGATGAACAGGATGCGGCATTAATCGACGATCCAGGCGCAAGTGATTGCGCCTGCGGGACTGATTCATCAAACGGGTAAGTCACGGATCCAATCGAACCTAAGTTGGAGTAACTGTCGGGCCACTTACGAAACACCGTTTTGAAGATCAGTTTCAAGTCCGAAATGAAGGATGCATTTTGCGCGTATTCGCAATCCATCCGGATCTTCAGTGGATTCACGACGTTCAGCACATAATCATGCAACTCGCTTTTCGAAACCCTTGTGAAAAGGACTTCTTCGCGTGAAAACGCCAGTGTTGCTGCTCCAGTAATCCCGGGGCGGCACAACAGCAAGCCTGATTGATGTTCGGGCACCTTTGGCCGCGGGCCGACAAGGCTCATGTCGCCCCGTAGAACATTGATCAGTTGAGGCAATTCATCGAGCTTCCATTTGCGCAGAAATGGACCGATCGACGTAAAACTCCGACTATCGATCGTGGTCACAAGCGGCCTGGGCACTCCGGTGTTTCTGACCATGGTGCGAAATTTGTAGATCTTGAATGGCGCCCCATCCTTGCCGATGCGCGCTTGAATGAACAGGGCCGGGCCGCGTGAGTTCAAACGCACGCAAATGCCTACTGCAAAAAGAACCGGGAGCGCGAACGGAAGGCCCAGTAATACGGCAAGTACATCGAAGCAGCGCTTGGCGCCGGACCCTGTCCAGGCACTGCGGAAGTAGGTCGTCGATTGAAGAAAATGCAATGGGCCATCACTTCGCCGGCATCCCTGCTGAAGCATCGCTGAATCCAGGACTAAGGCACTCTCGTCGATTGCGGTTGCGCTCATGACGTCTCGAACCCCCAGGGTGCATCGAACCGGTTGATGAATTGTTGTCACCGGGAAGGAAGGGCGGAGTGACTTAGGAATTCGTGGCCGTCCTCTTGGTCCAAGGCCAGCCTCGTCGGAAGCATTCCGCTATCGATGAATGCGGAATCCGCGGTGAAACGGGGACATTGGATCCTAGTTGTCCTGCTGCGTCAGGGCATTCTCGAGCGTCACCGCGAAGAAGGCATGTCCAAACAGGGTGGGGTGAAACGTGTCCCAGAAAAACCTGTGGTCGGGATCGCTGCATAGCGTATTTATCAGGCACGGATCCTTAACGTCGACGAACCCAATGTGAGTTGGGTCGGCTTGGATCGCGGTCATCAGACTGAAGACAACCATGCGCAAAATGTGTACGCCTGGAATCCGTCCCTCAGAAGAAAAGAGTTGATTAAGGCCCTTGTTGGCGGCTACGCTAGGTATCGCCTGTTGCCGCAAACAAGTTGCCGACATCACAGTAGCTGTCGCCAAACACAGAGAGGGCGTCATAAGTGGGCGTTGCAGCCTGTGCGACCATCGTCGCCAGTCCCAGGCAGGTGAGAGTCATGGAAATCCAAAGGCTCTTGCGCATGATGTGCTCCATTTAAAGGGTTGAAAATGAGGGTTTGTTTGGCTGCAATGCAATCAGGGTGATCCGAGGTCATCGCCTTAGTGGGATTGAGGATCTGCGTTCGTCAGACAAAGATTGGCGGAAGAATGTGCGACGAAGATAGTGATTCAGTCAGGCATAGATATAGATACTGTCTGGGTTTTCTGACAATTGATTCTCGTCGTGTGCCGTACGGCACGTATGCGCTAATTTGCCGAGCCCTGACACAACCCTGACACGAACCTGAATCAACGCTGACGAATCCGCCCTATACTTCTGGGGTGCAGCCTTGGATCCTGAAAGAAATTCCCGCGCGAGGGTGGCTTTCCGTGTTGCTTGGGGGAGTGCTTTGCCTCGCCGGTTGGCAGGTGTGGCTCACCTTGCGATTGCTGGATCAAGATCGGAACCTCGAGTTGCAACGCTCGCACGAGCGTCTGGATCAGATTGCCGATCTCGCTTTGGCCCAAGTGACGGGCAGTTTGGGAGACTGGGAACTCGGACTGCACGAATTGAACGCCGTGCCCCCAGCCCCGGCTTTGCAGGCTAGATTCCCCAAGGGCGTCACGTTCATCGTGGTCTCGGAAAAGGACATCGCAACCTATCCGGAAAAATCATTGCTCTTTTCACCGGCGCCTCCAAATCCACCAGCAGAAGAACCCGGCACCTTTGATGGCGTCGACGAACTGGAACTCCGCGAGCTGCAATACGACCGCGCCATGGCTTTGCTCAAGCCGCTCATTGTCAGACCAGCCACCAGGGCGGAAGCGCTGCTGCGCCTGGCCCGAATCGAGTACAAGGCTCGTCAACCCGAAGCAGCCCTCGATACCTACGCGAAGCTGACAAGCGAAAATGCCCTCACATCGTCTGGACTTCCCTATGCATTATTGGCAGTCAGCGCGCGATGCCGCATTCTCAAGGAACTCGGCCGCACGCATGAAGCTCAAGCCGAGGCCTCAAGTCTTCGCGCCAGTCTTCTGGCTGGCCGTTGGCCCATCAGCCGCGAATCCTTCGAGTACCACTGGGCCACTCTCAACAGCCTGGGCCTCGATGTGGGACAGCCGCCCAAGGCATCGGTGGAATTCTCTGCGCTCATTGCCGGCCTGTTTATCCGATGGCGGAATGCGCAGTCCCTTGGTTCAAACACAACCGGTCGGGAACTCCAGCCCGACGGCTCTCTGCTCGTCTGGAATGCGAGACCGGACCGTCTCAGCGCCGTCGTCGCGCCGCCCGATTGGCTGAATTCCGCCGCGAAATTTCCGCCCGGTTCCGGCGACATCCACTGGAGACTGCTATCACTCGACGCAGCCAAAGCGCCCGGCTACACCGTTACGCGCTCTCTCGCCGATGTTGGCATCCCAGATCGCCTCGACTTTTCAATCGTCGCGCCAATCTCCGGTGCGGCCTCAAGCCGTCGCACTCTGCTGTTAGGTGGCGCCGTGCTTATGCTCATGGTCATCCTCGGTGCCGGTTATGTGGTCTATAGCGCAATAAGTCGTGAGTTACAAGTCGCCAAACTCCAGTCCGACTTCGTGGCAGCAGTTTCGCATGAATTCCGAGCCCCTCTCACGACCCTGTGCACCCTCACGGAGTTGCTGGTCCAACACCGCATTCCAGATGAATCGCGCCGCCAACAGAGTTACGTGTTTCTCGACCATGAAACCAAGCGCCTGCATCGGCTGGTGGAAGACCTACTCGATTTTGGACGAATGGAATCAGGCCGCAAGCAGTACCGCACAGAAGATCACGACGCATTCCAGTTAGTGCGTGCCACCGTTGCTGACTTCATCCAACAAGCCGAAGCCAACGGCTTCCGTGTGGAAGCGGACCTCGGATCGCCCGATAACTCAACGGCCGCCACCGTTCACGTGGACCAGGAGGCATTCTGTCGCGCGCTTAGAAACCTGCTCGAAAATGCAATGAAATACTCGCCAGTCTGCCGCACGGTGTGGGTAAACGGGGCAGTTCAGGACCATCGCGTGCTCATATCCGTTCGCGATCAAGGTATGGGGATTGAGGCGGACGAACGGCAGGCGGTCTTCCAGAAATTCTCGCGCGGCGAAGCGGCAAAGAAGGCTGGAATCAAGGGAACGGGCATTGGCCTCGCGATGGTTCAGCAGATAGCCCTGGCAATGGGCGGAGAAATCCGCCTGCAAAGTGAAGTCGGCGTCGGCAGCACGTTTACCCTTGTGCTACCGTTGGCAACGGCTGAAGAAGGAGCGGCACATTGAAGATTCTGGTGATCGAAGACGAACCTGGCATCGCGTTCAGCCTCGAAACCGACCTGCAAACCGAGGGCTACGAAGTCACGCTCGTTGCCGACGGCGCACAAGCAGTTCCCCGCGCCCTCGCCGAGCCATTCGATCTCATCCTGCTCGATGTCATGCTGCCCAACAAGGACGGCTTTGAAATCTGCCGACAGCTGCGCCACAAGGGGCTCAAGACTCCTATCATCCTCCTCACCGCAAAAACACATGAGGCGGAAAAAATCCTCGGTCTCGACGTAGGCGCTGACGATTACATGACCAAGCCTTTCAGCCTGCACGAACTGCGCGCCCGCATTCGCGCCCTGCTGCGCCGCGCCACCAATCCTTTAACTGACCGCGGCGCCTCCAGCGAAGCGAACGACGTGCAGCGATTCGGCACCTGCGAACTTGATATGACTCGCTTCGAACTGCGCCGCAACGGAAACTGCGTCGAGACCACGGCACTTGAACTCAAGCTGCTCGCCGCATTTGTCCGCAATCGCGGCCGGCTGCTCACCCGCGAACGCTTGCTCGACGAGGTCTGGGGCTCAGGGATCTCGGTCACCGATCGGGTTATCGATAACCACGTTGTTTCGCTGCGCAAGAAGATTGAAGACGAACCCACAGTTCCCCGATACCTGATCAGCGTCCGCGGAGTAGGCTATCGTTTCGATGGCTAAGATAATGTCACAAATTCCTGACTGACTCTTTACGGGAGCCGCATCTTATCGCGATTCGGCGCAAATAGTCTTCCATCATTCTTGTTCAGCAACACAAGGTGGTGGATTGTGAGTGAAGCATTGAGAGAGCAACGCAAGATCGAAGCCAACCGCGGGGAACGGCTTGCCTTGGCAGTCACAGCGGCCTGCGCCTGTGCGCTCAGCAGCGGTATCATTGCTGCCCTGGTCTACTTGGTGCTGGCACTCGCGTCCATGTTCGCGGCGCGCTCGGCATCCGCTCAAACCGCTCCAGCCGCAGTTGGAGTGCGCCCGCAAGCGGGCATCGGAAAGGTAGAAGCGGATGGTGAACTCACATCAGCGTTGGAGGCATACCGGGAGATAGCCGCCGACCGCTCAGCGCTCCTGGAAGTCCGGGCCAGAGCTCTGTTGCAACTAACAGGATGCGACGAAAAGTTGGGACGTCTGGCCAGAATGATCAATAGACAGATCATCCGCGGGTACGCCATTCAGCCAGACGGTCGCCACGTTCTTGCAATGAACTCGAGTTATGGCACTGATGACCTCTGGGTGCTGCATAACTTCGAACCACCAGTCAAGAAATGATCCACCCTCAGTTATCGCTCGACCCGCAATAAGTCAAGGGTAACAAGACTCCAGATAGGTTTCTGCAGAAGATTTACCTCCGGGCCCTGGTAAGCGACATCGTAAGTAACATCGCGTTTCCAGCTAGGCACGCAAGAAAGTTACCGCCTTGATAGTGAACCACCCAGGACGGGC
>JANXQR010000487.1 GCA_025353435.1 Acidobacteriota bacterium
CTTGTTTGTGGGCGGTGACGCGCACGATCTTGTGGCCCTGGCGCGCAACGAGAAAGACCCTGCAGCAAAAAGAAACATTGTGGGCAAACTTGCCGTGATGCAAGGCAAGGAAGCCACCGACTACATGCTGGAACTTCTCAACAAATAGGAGGCGACCATGAAACGAATCATCCTTGCGTTTCTGCTTCTGGGAATCGCGGTGGCCTTGTTGGCGCAGCAGCCGAAGGTAAGCGATACGCAATTCAACACCGAGCCGGTGGGGCAGAGCCTCGCTGGGACCGTAGATCGACTACGTCACGCGAATGACCAGCTTTGGCTCGGGTACGAGGTTCAGGCTCTACCGGGCACACATTTGTCCAGCTGTTCCGATGGGTCGGATTCATCGCAGACGGAAGATGGATGCTGCGGTGAATTTCGCCTTGAAGACGAACGGGGCATGCACAGCAGCCGCAACGGACAGTCCACGCAGAATGTTTACGTCCTTCTTCGCTTCAATAAGGGGGACCTGGCAAAAGTCAGATCGGTTTCGGCTGGATGTCACCTCAACGCCGGCGGCGTCCACTTCGATTGGGTTACGGGAGTCAAGGCGGAAGAGAGTATCGCCTTCCTCGCAGAGTTGGTAAACCAGCCATCATTGCGCTCCGAAGCAGTTGAGGGGGCGCTGCTGGCTATCAGCTTCCATGGCGCGCCGGAAGCTACGCGCACGCTCGAACAGATCGCTTCGTCATCAACTTCGGAACACACGCGGGAGCAGGCCGCGTTCTGGCTCGGCGTCCAGCGCGGGCATGACGGTTATCTGGCGTTGAAATCGCTCGAGAACAAAAGCACGGATGCGCATTTCCGTGAGAAACTTACATTCGATTTTTCGCTGAACTCCGATCCAGGCGCGGAAGACGAACTACTTCGCCTGGCCAAATTTGACCCGGACGGCAAGGTTCGCGGGCAAGCGCTCTTCTGGATCGCGCAGAAGGCCGGGAAACACGCAACGGCGGCGCTGACTGATGCCATACAGAATGATCCCGAGACCGATGTGAAGAAGAAAGCCGTGTTTGCCTTGAGCCAGTTGCCGAAGGAGGAGAGCGTCCCGCAGCTGATTCGCGTGGCCGACACAAACTCGAATATGACGGTTCGCAAAGAGGCATTCTTCTGGCTCGGTCAATCCCAGGATCCTCGTGCCTTGGCGTATCTAGAGCAAGTGCTCAAGAAGTAGGGCACCTCCGCGCCGTTTGGCGGCACGGCTAAGCAGGCTGCAAAAAAAATCCTGAATTTGGTGGAAAAGCCCTAAAAAGCAGGCCTCCCGGGCTGAAGCCCCAATTAATTCTTTTGAAATTGTGCGGGGGTTGAACAGGCTGCGGAAAAAGGACTGAATTTGAGCGAAAGGCCCGAAAAGCAATCCCGCAGGGGCTAAAGCCCGCTCATTTTATTGGTCTTAACGGCACGACTGAAGTCATGCCCTGACTCGTTTCGTCCGTCTACCCGAGGTTTTCCGCAGCCTGTGAAACCCCCGCCTCCCTCCGACATTTTTCCGAGATGAACAGGCTGCGGAAATAGGGATGATTTTGAATGAAGATGCCCGAAAAGCAATCCCGCAGGGGCTGAATCCCAGTCTTTTATGGGACTTTTCGGCACGACTGAAGTCATGCCCTGACACGTTTCCTCGCTCCACGGAAGTTTTCCCACAGCCTGTAAAACCTCCGGCTCGCTCCGACATTTTTCCGAGATGAACAGGCTGCGGAAGATC
>JANXQR010000506.1 GCA_025353435.1 Acidobacteriota bacterium
CGACACAGTCCTTTTCCGCGCAGGCGGTTACACCACCCCGTCCTAGGGGCTTTCTCCGGCCGTTTCTTATTTGGGGACCCGCAATTGCTTTTTTCACTCTTTGGACCTTCATCGGGTTCCGCTCAATCCTCGAACTGCACAGGTTTACAGTATTCAAGGCAGAGCTAGCCTTCGTATTTCTGGCTCTGTGTGTCACTTCTCTTGCAGGCATGGTCTTTAGTCTTCGCAAAGTCGCGCGCTACAACCGTGAGGTTTATCCTCAACTGCATTGGAACTGGGAGCACACCTATATCTGTAGGCGTTGCGGACGGTTCCGCCTGATTCCTTCGCAGCTCTGAGTCCTGGCTGGTTTATGTGAACCGATCGGCATAACGGTTGAGTCTCTGAAACTCTCCGTGCGATCGTTCTTATGAGCACACGGAGTATTCGGGAGCGACGATAACCCAAATCGCACTTTGGGGCATTCGGAAGGATCTTTGCCTAATCCGAAATTGGGTAATCGGGAACTAAGATGCAGCAATTTGCATACTGGGTAATCGGGGAAGTTTTTTGCCTAACCGCGAAGTGGGTCAACGGGACCGATCTTTCCTCACCTTCACATTGGGGCTTCCGGAGCGAAGATTGCCCAACTGCGTACTGGGTCATGCGGATCGATTTCTGCTCACTTTCACGGTGGGGCTTCGGGAGCGAGAATTGCCCAACCGCACAGTGGGTCAAACAGACCGATCTTTGCCCGAGCGGGATTGCGCTTAGGGAAGGCTCAAACGCGGTCGCATCCTTTCAACGGCGACGCGTGAGGTTCGACAGCCGAGTAGCCAGCAGCTTGAATATGATTGCCGCACACGAAAACGCCCTGGCAGGTGGGCCAGGGCGAAGAGATGAGGCGTGATGTGTGCCAGCGGTCTACTGGGCCACTGGGTCCATCTTGTGAAGCTCGGAAGGGGTTCGTTCATGTTTGGTGAACACGACGAAGATCTTCGTGTCAGCGGGAACGGAAACGACCCCACGGCTGTTGGCATTGAGGCTCATCGCCTCGGAGTCGCCCGCCGTGCCGATATTCTCGGCCAGCCGCTCACGTAGCATGTCATCCTCGGAGAACGCCCCACTGGTATTGTTCCCGGCCACTTTCGCGAGAACCGAACCGAGTCCCGACGCTGCGCGCACAAGAAAACTCTTGCTCGTGTTCTTCCCGTACACGTTTCCTTTGATCGGCCCAAGGTCCAGACCAGTACCGACAGCGTCGATCTTCTCCCTCGCTCCGTCGAGAAGCTCGATTTCGTCGAACTTCACGCTCACCAGTCCGCTTCGCTCGGCCTGCTGGAGCTGACCGTACACGCGTGCGCCCGCAGGAACGATGATTCTGTTGCCGATGGCGAAGGTGTATTCGACTACCGCGACAACGGGGGTCAGCACTGCACTCGATATCTGCGTCTCAAGCTTCGCCTGAATGCGCGTACCTGGTGTCAGTTCCAAGTGAGGAGTACCATCCTCGTCGGTATTGATCTTCGGTGCAGTCAACACCGGGCTTTGCGCTACACTCCGTACAAAGACGAGCGACGGCTCTTTCAGGCTGTTCTGCTGCGTTTGCGGGGTGACTGCGGCGGGAGTTCCACCATAGGGTGCCGGATCTTCCCACTTCTGCTGCGTGTCTGCGAAAGATGGCACATTTCCCAAAGAGCTAGCAACAGCAGGCTTGCCTGCAATCGGCTTCGTGTCTGAGCTATTGTCCAGTGATCGTGTGCGCCGAATGTCGCCTGGGCCAAGCTGCCCGCTGTTATTGTCCGGTGCTGGATTGCGAACTGTCTCCATGAGAGGTGTCACACTCCCTTTGGGCGGCGCTGGCTGCTCCTGTTTGGCCTGCTGAGATAGTTGCTTTACTGGCGCCAGCTTCTTCGGAGACTTGCCGACGATTGCTGTGAAAACAAAGAAGAGAACCGCGACTGCAAGTCCTCCTCCAAGGAGTATCAGTCTGCCCTTGCTTATTCCATCAGCTCCCTTGACGGCAGCTCGAGTCGCAAACTTGATGGCGGGCTCCGCTTTCCCCGTGCCATCGATTGATTCGGGCGCCTGGATCGATCCTTGCGAAACCGTCGGCTCCGACGATCCGGCGACAGGAGTGTTCATGCTCCCGTTGCCATTCCTGTTGTTCTCATTGGCGCTCATAGCCTTGGGACTCCCTTCTACTTGCCATCGCCGAACATAGGTGGAGTGAACGGAAGGTGGATCAAAATCGGATGATCCACCTGGTCCGCTTGGGCAATCTGCAGAAATAGCTTTTCGGTCGATTCCTTGAAGTTCGGCCGGTCGAAGACGACCACGCCGTCAGCGCGCTCTCCCGGCTCAAGGCGTGTCGAGCTCAACCTGTAGTTCCGGATCTCTAGTTGGTCCGAAATGATCCCTTTGCCTTCCTTCTTTTTCTTCTTCGTAGCCCTGCGTCCCGTGATCTGGATCTGCGGCGGAACAATCTCGATAGGCTCATTCGAATTGTTCAGGATGGAGTAGGAGATCATGGTCTGGTTGCTTAGCTGCCGCATATCGCCAATCGATGTCTCGATCTGCTTGTCCTCCCATTTCGCCCACTTGGGAGCGTTCACGCTTTCCTGCTGCTTGAACGCCTCGTCGAGACTCGACAGCGGCGCCGAGCGCAAGCCCGCGCTCCCACTATTCACGCCCTGACTTGGTTCCTTGGTAGGCGCGCTTCGCATCGCCAGGGATTCAGAATCGGTGGTGATGAGGAAGCTCCGCGCAGTTCTGTATTCAATCAGAAAATCAACCGGCTGCGTTGCGTTTGGGACGCTCCCGCCATCGCTGACAAGTTCCAGCGTCACATGCTGGCCTGATTTGGTCGCGATGAGGAGGTTCGACTGCGCGGCCTCTTTGACGATGGGCTTGACGTAGACGTACTCAGGCTCGCCCTCGTTATGTTCGGCCTTAAACTCACCCGGACTGCCTAAGATGACAGATGTGATTTCCTCCGGCATGCGAATGGTCGACTCAAACTCCGGCCGCAGATGGAGGACGGTGACGTCTCTCGGATTGATAGCGATAGTTGCAACGCGCGCTCCAACTGGGGTGTCGGCCGCGCTAAGACGTAGTGGAATCAGGACTGCAACAGGGATGAGCCAGCGAAGTTTCATGGGGTTGACCTCCTTGATTGCCGAACGGCCGGATACCTGCGAAGCATGTACTGCCTTCGCACCGCTTGCACGTAGGCCACGACCTCCGGGTTACGATAATCCAGTTGTTCTCGGGCAATGTTGCGGTCTCCGGCGTAGTAGGCCGCGGCGACAAAGCGCAGATCCCCGTGGAACTCCCACATCAACGCCGTCACGTAGCGGGTGCCCGCGGCGATATTCTGTTCCGCGTTAAAGGGGTCAATGGCGCCAAATCGCTTCGCCGTCGCCGGCATGAGCTGCATCAGCCCCATCGCTCCCTTGTCGGAGACTGCTCGCGGATTCCAACGCGATTCGATGTCGATCAATGTGGCGATCAACTCAGGCGGCACACGGTAGTGTGCTGCGTACTGCCGCACGAAGCGTTCTGCATGCGTCGGATCAACTTCCCCACAGGCGAACCGAGGAAACACGAGCAGCAAGAGGAAAAGCCATCGGTTCATGATGCTAACCCTCCAGGGAGCGCGAGGCTCTTCGCGAAGCGCGCGCCGTCGTCGAGGAGGCTCTTGAATCCCTCGCGGAGCAGGAGGTGGCGGCGGTCCTTTTCGGTCTTCGCCAGGAATGGCAGCAGCACGTCACGTTGCTCCGCGGTTACGTGGTCGGTCCCGAGGAGTTGAAGTGCGTTGGCGAAGTCAATCATCTCCGAGACCGAGGGCGGTTTTTCGAGCGAGTAATTGCGGAAAGAGAGAGCGATCCCGGCCATCTCACGGTGAAACTCCTCCTTGGCCTGCGGGGTACGGCTGGCGATGATTTCCGCTTCCCGCTCCGGTGCCGGATGCTCGACGCGCACATAAAGGCTGCGCCTTCGGATCGGGTCACCCAGTCTGCGTTCTTCATTGCTGGTCAACACGACGAAGGGTATGGTCTTTGCCTTCACGGTGCCGAATTCGGGGATTGACAGCTGCCACGCCGACAGGGCCTCAAGGAGCATCGCCTCGAATCCCTCGTCAACTTTGTCGAGTTCATCAATGAGCAGAACACAAGACCGTTCGCATTCAAGCGCCCGCATGAGAGGACCGGGCCGGAAGAAATCCCGCCCTCTGAGATTCGCTTGCACGGTCTGCCAGTGTTCATGCTGGCCCCTCGAGAACTCCAAGTAGAGCCGCTGCAGCCCTTCGTCGAATCGGCCGATCGCCTTTTCTTCTGTCACTCCGCGATAGCATTGCAGGCGTTCTACATGCGTCCCGGCAGCAGCTGCGACGGAAATGGCGAGTTGCGTTTTGCCCGACCCTGCAGGTCCTTCCAGAAGGATTGGCTTCTGAAGTCTGATTGCCAGATACACGACCTGCGTCATGACGGCATCAATGAAGTAGCCCGTTGCGGCGAGCTTTTTTGAGAGGTCTTCAGTTGAAGCGAACATCGCTGCCCCCAGCCTGGCGCCCGGTTTAGCACTGTGGTTCTCGTCCCCTGTGGAGACACTACCAATTCGCTTGTTAGGCCGAGATCGCCAACTTGGCCCGGCGAATGCTCCGGACCGACAATCTGTGTCCATTTCCGCCGGTCGGAAGCGTGGCTAGCCAATCTTCGATGTCTTTTGTCCGATAGCGAACCATCGGGCCCATCTTTACGTATTGCGGGCCTTCGCCCTGCAGCCGCCACCTTCTCAGACAAGCCAAGCTCACTTGAAGCTTTTCGGAAACCTCTTCTTCCATCAGTAACGAATCCATGGGATCTCCTTGGGGCTAAAGTTCCACGATCGATTCCGTGCGGAACTGTAGCCGGGTATCAAAAATCGGTCAAATCGACGAAGGCGGCTCTTTCGCCGCCTCCGCTATTTCTTCTTGCGGGCGGCGAGAGCGGCATCTAGAGCCGCCCTCTTTGCGGTCATTCGAATATGGCTGTAATGGCGCAGCATGCTCCGGGACACGTGGCCCGCGATTTGCATTATCGTCTCATCGCCCGCTCCGCTCTCGGCGAGTTCCGTGATCAACGTGTGTCGGTTATCGTGCCACCGGCCCTTCACTTTCGCATTTCTGCGGGCAGTGTTCC
>JANXQR010000510.1 GCA_025353435.1 Acidobacteriota bacterium
GATGGCCAGTCAGGAATCGAAGCGTTCCATGCGTGCTCCCCGGCCGCCGTGGTGCTCGATCTCATTCTGCCTCAGTTGTCGGGGCGCGAGGTCTGCAAGCGCATAAAGAGCGCCTCTCCGGACACCCCGGTGCTGATTCTCAGCGCGGTGAGCGAGGTTGTGGACAAGGTGCTGCTGCTTGAACTTGGCGCGGAAGATTACATTACAAAACCATTCAGCCCGCGGGAATTGCTTGCGCGCGTCCAGTCCTGCATCCGCCGCAGACGAAAATCAGGGCCGCCGGCGACCTACAGGTTTGGTTCCTGCGAAGTTGACTTTCTGAAGATGACGGCCAGAAGATCCGGGGTTTCTGTGACTTTAACGGCGCACGAATTCAAGCTACTGCGCTTTTTTACGGCGAATCCTGACCGCGTTCTCAGCCGAGACGAACTGCTGAATGATGTTTGGGGATACAACTCGTATCCGACGACACGAACGGTTGACAACCAGATTTTGAAGCTGCGCCAGAAACTGGAGGCCGACCCCGCAAATCCCCGGCACTTGCTGACGATTTATGGAGCCGGCTACAAGTTCGCGCCATGAGGGGCATAAGCCCGATGCTGTCCTTCCGCCGCGTTCGAACTCGTGTGCTGCTGATTGCTGGGTTGATTGCCGTGGTGATGACGGTGACCGGAGGAAGCCTACTGATTGTCCGGAGCCGTGTGCGCCGAAACGTGGAACGGGATCTTTCAGCGGACCTCACGCAGTCCTTGATTACGTTTCAGAATCTGCAACGGCAGCGAAGAGAGGCCCTCATCCACGAGAATGCCTTGCTGGCCGACCTTCCCATACTCAAAGCACTTATGACCACTAGCGATCGACGAACCATTGCCGATGGAGCCGTCGGCTTGTGGAGAGTGGCTGGAAGCGACCTCTTTGGTCTCGCCGAAAGCCATGGTCGGGTGCTCACGGTTTATACGCAGGGGGCGCCGCCTAGCCATGATCTCAACCAAAAGCTTGAGCAGATTGTTGGTCAGCCCACGAAGCACTACCTGGCATCTGACGGTAGGCTATTCGACGTCTCCGTCAGACCCCTTTACTTCGGAGACGAGATTCACGGCACTCTCCTGGGTTACGTGATAAGCGGCTATCGCATAGACACAGACGTGATCGGACTTATCAGTCGCGCGTCGGGCGACGACGCAGCTTTTTTCACCGGTGGAACCATTTTGGCAGGCACGTTGTCGCCAAATCACTTGCAGGAACTTGCCCGTCAGAGGTCGTCAGTTGTTTCTGCCGCGGGCGGTCAAATCTCCGAAGTGTCACTCGGCGGCCAAAAGTATCTCGTGACGGAAACCGACCTCTCCGGGGAATCACTCAGTGAATTGCACCTGGTTGTTTTGAAATCGTTCGACCAGGCAGATCGGGCCACGCGCGAGATCAATCAACTAGTTCTGCTTCTGGGCATCGGCGCTTTAGGGTTCGGATCCCTTCTGATGATTATTCTCTCTCGCATCGTCACCCAGCCTCTTGAGGCGCTCGCGCGTGGAGTTCACGCGTTCGGAATGGGCGACCCCTCTCACGTGCCCCCCACCAGCGGCCCGCGAGAAGTGCAGGAACTCAGCGGCGCATTCGCCCGCATGCGGGACGAAATTCAGGTGACCAACCGAGCCCTGCTGGATGCCGAGCGCCTGGCCACCATCGGCAGCATGGCCAGTTCCGTGTCGCACGATCTAAGGCACTATCTCGCTGCAGTTTATGCCAACGCCGAGTTCCTCTCCTCTTCGCACCTTGCATCGGACGAACGCTCCGAGTTGCTCGCGGACATTCAAGTCGCCGTGGATGGGGCTACGGAACTCCTGGATTCGCTGCTGATTTTGAGCAAGACTGGTACAGCATTTCATCGAGAGCATGGATCTGTGCTCAAAATCGCCGAGAAAGCAATCTCGCTGCTGCGCTCGCATCCTGAAGCCGAAGGAGTGACAGTTCATTTGAACTGCGACGTTGAATCAGACGCGTCTGCCTTTGTAGACGTGAAGCAGATGCAACGCGCCATTTATAATCTGTTGCTGAACGCCTGCCAGTCGGCCCACTGCACCGACGGTGCACGAGATGTGGTTCTTTCCATCAACGTCAACGATGATGCGATCAAGCTGAGGGTTACTGACTCCGGGCCGGGTGTGGCAGATCAGATTCGCGGCTCACTTTTCCAGCCTTTCGTAAGTAACGGAAAGCAAAGTGGAACCGGCCTTGGCCTCACGTTGGCCAACGCAGTGGCGAAGGAACACGGGGGTGCAGTGACCCTTGTCAGCAGCCGTCCCGGAGAGACCATCTTTGAACTGTCATTGCAACGCAACTTTCCTGGCAACAATCCGAAGGTTGCGCCAGACACTTACGCGCGTCGCGCAAAAGGAGGAACTATCCAGTGATTCGACCCAAGACCTTTTCGTCGCTGGCATTGCTTTTGCTCCTGCCGAGTTTCACAATCGCGCAACTGGCGAACAACAATTCAGCACCCACTCCGGACGCTCTCCAGCAACAAATGGAGAAGCTGATTTCCATGTTAACCCAGGAAGAATCGACTCTCAAGGAGTCCCAGCGGCGAATTGATGAGCTCCGCGAACAGGTGATTGCGTTGCGGGCCGACCTCAACAAGGTGCAACCAGCAACGCCTACGGCACCTTCTCAACTGGAACCGCGCGACGCTGCGCCGGGTCTTGACTCGCAGTTGATCGCCTTACGTGAGCAACAGGATCTTCAGCAGAGCGAAATCGCAACGCACGAGCAGACCAAAGTGGAGAGTGCATCAAGGTTCCCTCTCAAACTCACGGGACTGATCCTCATGAACGCCTTTTCAAATTCGTCGACAGTGGATGTGATTCAGTCACCAACCGTCACCGGTGCGGGTCCCGGAACAGAAGGGTTTTCGTTGCGTCAAAGCGTACTCGGACTGGATGCGCGCGGCCCACATGTGTTTGGAGCGACTTCGGCAGCAGATGTTCGCGTTGACTTTTTTGGAACTCCCGGTCAGGGAAGCTACGGGAGCGGAGGCGGCACCGTGCGACTGCGCACGGCTCACGCGGAGTTGACGTGGAAGGCGACGCGGGCATTCATGGAGTTGGATCGCCCCATTTTGAACCCAAATACGCCCACTTCGCTTACAGCAATTGCGCAGCCTCCGCTTGCATGGTCAGGCAACCTATGGAACTGGATGTCACAAGCCGGAGCAGAGTATGACTTCATCCCAGCTGATGGCTCGCATATCGTGTTTCAGGGCGCGCTCGCTGATATTCCCGACCCTCCATCATTTCGGCCCGGCGTTGCAGTTGTTCCATCCGCAAGTCTTGCGGAACAGAGTCGGCGACCTGGCGTTGAAGGCAGGCTTGGCTACAGACGCGGCGACAAGACGGCCGGTTTGCAGGTCGGAGTGGGTGGGTACTTCAGCCCGCACCGCCAGGGGAGTGATTTCAGCTTCAACGGCTGGGCAGGGACTGTTGACTTTCGCATTCCACTCTCCAAGTACTTCGAGTTGAGCGGCAGCGCCTATCGCGGCTCGGCGTTGGGTGGACTCGGTGCAGGAGCATTCAAGGACTATGTTTATAGACACACGGGCACAGAAGACAGTTACAGCGCACTTGACGATGCGGGAGGATGGACACAGCTAAAGGCGCGATTGGGTGAGCGCCTGGAATTCAACGCCGCATACGGACTCGACAACGCATTCGCGAACGAAGTGAGACCTTATCTGACCGTCGGATCCGGCTTCTATCAGAATCTGGCGCGCAACTCCACATTGACGTCCAACGTGATGTATAGCCCAACTGCTTACACACTTTTCTCCGCGGAGTATCGGAGGATCGATAGTTCGCTCGCCGTTGGGGGACCATCCAAGGCGAATGTCTACGGCGTCGCCGCCGGTTACAGGTTTTGAGAATGCGTATTGGATCGCAATTCTTCTTGAATTCTTTGGCCGTCGCAACCTTTGCGATTGCGTTTGCACTAGCTTGGCCAGTGCAGGCCCAGGAATCGCTGGAAGTCACTGCGCGGTTCGCGGGCCCATCAACACACGAAAAGGGCGATGCGCGAAACCTCACCGATCGTCCCCCGGCCGTTATCTGGCTCACAGCAGTTGGAAACAAACCCGCTCCTTCCTCAGACACGAACCGCAAATACACGCTACTTCAAAAGAACAAGCAGTTTGATCCCCACGTCCTGGTTGTTCCAGTTGGTAGCGTCGTCCAATTCCCCAATGCTGATCCGTTCTTTCACAATGTCTTCTCGCTATTCGACGGACGCCGCTTCGACCTCGGTCTTTATGAGGCGGGCTCCACCCGCTCAATTACGTTTGGTAAGGAAGGCATATCTTACATCTTCTGCAACATTCATCCAGATA
>JANXQR010000531.1 GCA_025353435.1 Acidobacteriota bacterium
GTCGCGCCTTGGATCGCGGCGTCACCCACTTTGACCTCGCCAACAACTACGGCCCACCATATGGCTCCTCCGAAGAAAACTTCGGCATCGTCATGCGCAAGGACTTTCGCCCCCTGCGCAACGAACTCATCATCTCCACCAAGGCCGGGTGGGACATGTGGCCCGGCCCCTACGGCATCGGCGCGTCGCGCAAATACCTCCTGGCCTCGCTCGACGACAGCCTCAAGCGCATGGGCCTCGACTACGTTGACATCTTCTACGCGCATCGCCCCTGGGCCGACACCCCGCTTGAAGAAACCATGGGCGCGCTTGCCACCGCCGTGCATCAGGGCAAAGCGCTCTACGTCGGCATCTCGTCTTACAGCCCGGAGCGCACCCGCCAGGCTGCCGAAATCTTGAAATCGCTGGGCGTCCCGCTGCTCATCCATCAGCCCAGTTACTCCATGCTCAATCGCTGGATCGAGAAGGGCCTGCTGGCCACGCTGGACGAACTCGGCGTAGGCTGCATTGCGTTTTCCCCGCTCGCGCAGGGCCTGCTCACCAAGAAATATTTGAATGGCGTCCCCGAAAATTCACGCGCCACGGCGGAGAATTCGTCGCTACTTAAGCATTTTCTTAATCCAGAAAATGTCGAGCGTGTCCGTGCTCTCAACGAGATCGCCAAGCAACGCGGCCAGACTCTCGCGCAGATGGCGATCGCATGGGTGCTGCGCGACAAGCGCGTCACCTCGGCGCTCATCGGCGCGCGCAATGTCGAGCAGTTAGATGATTCACTCGATTCAATCAAAAAACTCGACTTCACCGAAGCCGAGCTGGCCGAGATCGAGCGCCACGCGCAGGACGCAGGCATCGACCTCTGGAAGAATGCCCGCGAAACCATGGCGTAGCGCGGCGATCCGCTAGACCCACAAATCCGAAGAGTACCCTGGCTAGTGATTCCAACTAACCGGGGTACCACACTTTTCGTGGGTCCGATTCGCTCCGCTCGAACGCCCAGGCCTCGTCAATCAGCCGATGCAAATCGAATCGCGGCCTCCACCCCAGCAAAAACTTCGCCTTGGCATTGTCCAGCCAGGTTGACTGATACGGCGTCTTGATTTCGACCGACGGCAAGCCCCGCGTCCTGCCCAGATAGTCCGCAACCTGCCGATAATCGACCGGCTCGTCCATGCAGATGTTGAACGTTTGCTGTCGCGCCTTCGGATGATCGAGCGCCAGGAGCATGCTTTCCACCAGGTCGCTCACGTGCACAAAATTTCGCTTCACCGGTTCGCCATCCGGATCCATCATTACCGGCACTGTCTGCGTTCGCTGATACTCGCCAGCCTTGTCCGGACCAACAAGATCGCGCCACCGCGGACCTCCAAATACGTCCTCGCCAAAACTGAGCGAGTATTTGAAATCGTCTTTCTCCATGATCCACGGAGCCCGAAGGCAACACCCTGCCAGATCGTATTGAACAAAATACTGCTCGAGCATTACCTCTTCGAGAACCTTGGAAAGCGCATAACATCCCGGATACGCGCTGTGCTTTTGCTGTTCTGTTACAGGAAGCGCGTGTGGGTAGAAAAAGTGCCCTAAAGCGGCATCCCCGCCGATCAGGATGAACTGCCGGAAACTGGTGCTGTGCCGGCATTCTTCCAGCAGCCAGAACAGTCCCTTCACCGCGACGTCGATGACCTCGTCCTCAGTCTCCTTGCAGGTGGCGCAATGCACAACATGAGTGATCCCGAGCATGGCCTCGCGCACCACAAGTCGATCGGCGATGCTGCCGGACACGACCTCCAGCCTGCCCTCGGGATCAAGTCGCCGGTTGTGACAGAGCGCGCGAATTTTGACGTCGTCACCATCAGGCGAATCCAGAATGCGCCGAATGAACTGGCTCCCGACCTTGCCTGTCGCGCCCGTTACCAGGATGTTCTTCATGCGCCTTCTTTCGTTAGATCTGGCAGTCGCCAGCATTCAGTCTTCAGGCCGGACTGCGCCTTAATGCACGTCTTTTCCCCACGCTTCCACTTCAATAAAACTGCACCATTTCGCGGGGTCGGCTGGGACAACGTTGACAATGCGCAGCCACGTGACGCGCCGTTTCGAGAAAGAAAAGTCCTGAAATTCAGGGGACGGCCCGATCGAAAGCGGCACGCGGCTTCCATCGGAAAACTCCACCTCCGCGCTCTTCCAGTAACTATCGTGGGGGAAATCCGCGCGCACCATCAGGCGAATCTTGTTCAGGTCAACCGGCTTGCCAAAGTCGAGCTTCCACCAGATGTCGGTCCGCAGTTGCGGCCCCCAGGATTGATAAGGCCACACACCATGGTGGCCATTTTGAACCCGTCCATCGATTGCATTGCGAGCCTCAAAATCAAACAGGCTTCTGGACACGCTGTTCGAACTGGCATGCGGGAAAAACTGAACGGAAGCGTCGTCACCGTGCATCAAGTCGCATGGGTTGAGCGCCAGATTCCGATTCCCAGATAGCTCATGCCGGCTCAACACGCGCACTGAAATCCGATGCGAATCACCTGCAAAGCTCTCAGGCGCATAGGCGCTCCCCGTCTGCTTCTCCTCGCGGCCCCACGGGATCTCGTACATTACGTTTTCTGTGGCAGCGCGAGGCGCGAAGATGAAACATTCGGGAACGTTGTCATCCACCCGTAGCGCCATCCATTGCGGTCCGCCAAACACGATGCGATCGCCCGGCTGGTAGGTGCGCGCAACCGTCAGTTTGGCGGCCTTGGCCTTCAAGGGCTGGATGTCTGGACCAGCGATTTGCGTGCCCTGGGCATTCTGCAACTCGATGTGAATTGTTGGTTTGACCTTGCCGTGCGCATCCTTCTGAGCGCCGGCCAGACGCCCGCAGCAGAGAATCGCGCAGCTCGCGCCGACCAGAAGGTGAACCGCTAGCCGTGTGAGGTGCAGGCGTGCTCGCAAAATCATCCGTATCCTCCCGAAATTAGTCAGGGCTAGTCTCATCTCGACGCGATGGCGCCGGGATTCGTTGCGTGTCAGGCACTGCTAACAATATCGCAGGAAGCCACGAAAGAGGAGCGGGAATTCATCCCCCTCATTGCAGGAGCATCGGTGACCACGCCGGCATCTCGAATGCACGCAAATCGGGGATTGGGTTGGTGCCCCGCGCCGCAACGGCACCGACGATATTTCGGCCCCTTGTGCCTGTTCTACTATGAACCTTGCGAAGGTCTACATCCATTGATAGCCCCTGCGCGGTACGATTCTTCCATTCGAAGCAGCGCAGCTTCATTCGCACTCGAATTAGGTCCCCGCGATGCGCACCGGCATCCAACCTTTGCAGGAGAAGACAGATGATCATCGGCGTTCCCAAAGAGATCAAGGACCACGAAGCACGCGTTGGCGTGACCCCCGCCGGGGTGAAGGCTCTTACCGACGCCGGCCACAAGGTGCTGGTTGAAACCCATGCCGGCACGGGGTCCAGCTTCCCTGACGCCGAGTATCAGGACGCCGGCGCGGAGATTGTTGGCGACTCCGGCTACGTCTGGGGCAAGTCAGAGATGGTGGTCAAGGTCAAAGAGCCCATCGAGCCCGAGTACCCCTACTTCCGCGAAAATCTGGTCCTGTTTACCTACCTGCATCTCGCGCCCATTCCCGGCCTCACCAACAAACTGCTCCAGTCCAAGGTCATCGGCATCGCCTATGAAACCGTCCGCGACCGCATCGGCACGCTGCCGCTGCTGACCCCCATGAGTGAAGTCGCCGGGCGCATGAGCGTCCAGGTCGGCGCAAGCTATCTCGAAAAGGAAAAGGGAGGTCGCGGCATTCTGCTAGGCGGCGTTCCTGGTGTGCCGCCGGCCCATGTCACCATCATCGGCGGCGGCGTGGTGGGAACCAACGCAGCCAAGATCGCTCTCGGCTTCGGGGCCAAGGTCACGCTGATCGACATGAATCTGAACCGCCTGCGCGAGATCGACGACATCTTCAGCGGCCGCGTGTTTACCCTGGCTTCAAACAGCTACAACATCGCCCACGCCACCCGCGAAGCCGACCTGGTCATTGGCGGTGTTCTGATCCCAGGCGCAACCGCGCCAAAAATCGTCACGCGCTCCATGGTGTCGCATATGAAGAAGGGCGCGGTCATTGTCGATGTGGCTATCGATCAGGGTGGATGCGTGGAAACAGCGCGGCCCACATCGCACTCCGACCCCAGTTACAAGGTCGACGGCGTGGTTCACTACTGCGTCACCAACATGCCGGGCGCGGTGCCGCACACTTCTACGCTTGCGCTTACCAACGCAACGTTCCCATACTTGATGCGGCTCGCGAACCTGGGAGCGCGCGAAGCGATCCGGCAAGATCCGGGGCTCGCCGAAGGCCTGAATACATGGCTCGGCAAACTCACCCATCGCGGCGTGGCCGAGAGCCAGCAGCGCGAGTGGACCACCGTCAGCGATTTGATCGCCTAGCTGTTCCTAGCAACAATCGGTCACCGCTTCGATTCAGGTTCAAGCATCTGAATCGTCGTCGACGGTCCCAAATCCGCCGGCTCGGCCCACGAGCGCAACACCCACACCACCTTCTTCTGCGGCGTCACTTCAATCGCCTGCACCGGCGCGCTGGCCTTATCTATCGGCCCATTCCACTCATTCACCCACTGCGTGATTAGCGTATTGCCGTTCTTGAGCCGCGTGGCCGTCTGCATGTTCGCAAGGTTCAACTCCGGAGCATCCACTGCCGTAAACTCCCACACGGTTTCGCCCTTGCGATTCACCTCGCGCACATATTTATTGTTGTTGCCGGAGATAAGCACGTTCCCATTTTCGAGCGGCTCCGCATCCCAGATACCCGGCGCATCCACGCTCCATAATGCCTTGCCGGTCATGTCGTACTCGACGGCCTTGCCCATGTCCATATGCGCCGCCAGCAGCGTTCCCGCCGGTGTCAGCCGCGCGCGCCGGAACTGCGGATGAACTACTTCCGGATGCGCCACCGGCAACGGAAAGCTCTTCTCCACCGCACCCGTCACCTTATTCATCACAATGGCCTGAGCAGGGTTGCCATTCTGGACAAACATCACGCTGTGTTCCCCATAAGGCCGCACGGTGTGGATCTCAGTATTCGCTGGCGCGTCGTAGTTCCACACCACTTTGTGCTGCTGATCAATCTCCGTCACCGCGTACTGGTGCGCAAATAGAATATGTCCGTTGGGAAGGAGAATCGCATCGCTGATCTCGCCCTTTCCGGGATAGACATAAGACCACGCCACCGCCCCACCGCGCACAATGAACATGCGTTCCTGTTGGGCCTCACCTGCATAGAAAAAATCGTGCCGATTCAGATCCGAAGCCGAACTTACAGGCTTTGCCGCCGCGGTTTGCGCCCATGCGCCTGCGCCAGCCGTGCCCGCAACAGTCGCCGCCAGACCGATCGCCGCAAAGACCGCGAAAGTTTGTATCCCAGCAAATCCCGCTTGCGCCATGACGCACGCCTCCCAAATGGAAAGCGAAGTATACGCCACCCCAGGCCCCCATGACGCTGGCCTCCTAATCTTCCTCCCCAACTAATTCATACCTCCGCGTCTGCCCATCGGGAAAGAGGAACTCGTACTCCTGCACGTCGTCATACGCAGTCTTTGCGCCGGTTTTCAAAGTTCTCGCTATATAGTCTCCCGGTTTCAGAAGCTGCTGTCGGCCTTTGGTTTCTTCCAATTCATACTTCTTGCCTCCCACAACAACCTGAAGATGAAGCTGAGCGGAGGTGTCGTTAGAAACCCACACCACCCACGATCTCTGAACATGCACGGGGATCACATATTTGCTGGGATCCGGGTTTTCCGCCAAGGCCAGAGTGGGTAAAACAAGCAATAGTGCTAGAACAAGGTTCTTCATCGCACCCCCTGATCCAACGACGAACGCCTGAGCTCCGAAGCCTCACCTCGTTATCAGAAGCTGCCGCGATAGCCGGACCCACGGCTATAATCCCCCCATGCTCTTGAAGGGGAATCCACGGCTGCGCTTGATCATTCTCCTCGGCAGCGCCGTCGTCCTCGTCTTCGCCCTTCTTGGCGCCCTCCAGGCATTCAACACCTCGAACGTCAGTTTCCTTAATCCCGACACAACCGGCGAAACCCTCGCCTTTACCGGCCTCACCGTTGTGCTGTTCCTCATGCTCATCGCCCTGCTGGTGCTGCTGTTGAGGAACCTGCTCAAGCTCTACGCCGATCAGGGCAGCCGCGCCCTCGGCGCTCGCCTTCGTACCCGCATGGTCGTGGGAGCCGTCCTCATCGCGCTCACCCCCGCCGTGTTCATGTTCTTGTTCAGCTTCTTCCTCATGAACCGCACCATCGACCGGTGGTTCTCGCCCAACACATCGGAGTTGCGAGAAGATTCAACCCGCGTTGCGCTCGAACTCGCTCAGTACGTTGCCGGCAACGCGCGAAGCGAAGCTGAATCGATTGCGGAATCAGGTGCATTCGATGCGAATACTTCCGTATTCAAGAACGTTTTTGCGTCGCACCGCATCACCCTCGATGGCGGATTCGTAGTCATCTATTCTAAAGACCGCCGCGTTCTGTCCAACTTTCAGGCGCCGTCCAACACCACCCCTGTCAGCCTCATCCCCTGGCTTCCCGAGAAGAACGAGCAAGACGAGAGCGTCACGCCCATCCCACTCGGCGGCCTGTTCTACCCCAATCTCTTCACCTCTGCGCAACGCAGCGACCAACCCATCCTCCGCATCGGCGACCAGGAATTCGCGCTCGGAATGGCCGTTAGCGCCACCGGCAACGTTGTCGTAGCCGCGCTCCCCATGCCGCAAGGGCTCAGCCAAACGACTGCACGCATCCGCAAGGGCGCCATCGAATACTGGAAGCTCTTCCGAATACGCGGTCAGGTCCGCAACAGTTTCTCCCTGGTTCTGCTCATCGTCACGGTCTTTATCTTCTTCTCCAGTGTCTGGTTGGCTTTGTTTCTCTCCAAGCAGATCACGCGCCCCGTCGCCGCCCTGGCTGATGCCATGGATGAAATCGCGACTGGAAAATATGAGCAGCGCGTTGAGTTGATTACCAACGGTGAGATGGCCGAGTTAGTACGCTCCTTCAACCACATGGCCGCCGATCTTGAGACAACCCGTCAAATGGCGAACACGTCTTCCGCCCAGTTGACCGCCGCTAACCAGGCTCTCGAAGAGCGCCGACGCGAACTCGAAACGATCCTCGAAACCATCCCCAGCGGCGTGGTAACGCTTGACGACAAGCGAACCGTTCTGCAGGCCAATCGCGCCTTCGCATTCTTGATGGGCCAGCGGCTCGATGCCGCATTGCAGGGCCAACCGTTCGAGTCGCTGCTTCCAGCAGAGTGCGCCGCTGACATCGCCACCGTAGTCCGCCGCAGCCATCGCATGGGCGCCGCTTCCACTGAGATTGAACTCCATGTGCATGGCCGCAACATGCACCTGGCAGTCACCAGCGCGCGCCTCGATCTTGCGCACGGCAAGCAGGGAACTGTGCTCGTGGTCGAAGACACGTCGGAGCTGTTGCGCGCCCAGCGCCAGTTGGCTTGGAAAGAAGTCGCGCAGCGCGTCGCCCACGAAATCAAGAATCCGCTCACCCCCATCGCGCTCTCCGCAGAAAGGATCGGCAAGCACCTTGACCGCGTCCAGCCCGACTCGCCCAACGTCATCCGCAAATGCAGCGAAGTGATTCTCAGTTGTGTCGGCACACTGCGCACACTGGTCGATCAGTTCTCGGCTCTTGCTCAGTTTCCCGCGCCGCAGCCGCGCGCCTGCGACATGAATTGCATCGCCGAGGAAGCCCTCACGCTGTTTGCCGGGCGACTTGATGGCATCACGGTTCAGCGCGATTTTACTCCCGGCCTACCCCCGGTCGTGGCCGATCCCGATGCCATCCGCCGAGCGCTCGCCAACCTTATTGACAACGCTGCTGAAGCCATGCAGGGAAGCCTCCTGCGCGTACTCTGCGTCGGCAGCTCAATAAGCGAAGATGGCGCCGCGGTCGAAGTCTCAGTCTCCGACACCGGACACGGCCTCACCGATGAAATTCGCGAGCGCCTTTTTCTACCCTTCTATTCCACCAAGCACCGCGGCACCG
>JANXQR010000532.1 GCA_025353435.1 Acidobacteriota bacterium
GGATCGACCATGTGGTTCTTAGCCCACGAGATTCGCCCAAGTACTGTCCGCGGTGTGAGCTGCTTTGTATCGAGCCCCATCCGCCGCATGATCTGCTTCACAATCGACGACTGATCGTTCTCGTCATAGATGGCGAAGCTGCGGGTCAACCCCTCCCCATTCACCTTCAAGGCCTCGACGTCGCGCCGCAGCATGCGCACGCACATCGAGTGAAATGTGGAGATCTGCGGCTTGGCCAGCGACGTGTGCCCCAGCAGCCGGTCCACGCGCTCCGCCATTTCGGCCGCAGCCTTATTAGTAAATGTCACGGCCAGGATGGCGTCCGGCGCCACGCCTTTTTCGCGGATGAGCCACGCAATGCGGCTTGTGATCACGCGCGTCTTGCCCGAGCCGGCCCCGGCAAGAATCAGCAGCGGTCCATCCGTAGCTTCCACGGCAGCACGTTGTTCAGGATTCAGATTGGCGATCAGCGAAGACAAGGCGAAAGTCCGGCGGGAAGGATCCTTACTCTAGTGTACCTTTTGTTCGCCTCACCCTCGCCACGTCTACAATCCAACACGGCTACAGCCCCGATCGGCAAATTCCCAGCGTACTGCGCTTCGAGCCGCCATTCAAGTAAATGTACAAATTGACTAATTTGTACATTATGGACATTTTTGCTAACCTCAGAAGCATGCCAAAAGTATCCGCGACCTACGCCAAGCAGAACTTCGCCGCCATGCTCGACCAGGCGCAGCGCGAACCGGTCCGCATCCAGCGCCATGATCGCGATGTGGCCGTACTCCTCTCTGCGGCGGAATACGCGCGCGTGCGGGAATTTCGAATCAAAGAGTTGGTAAAGATCAGTGAGGAAGCAGGCAGATATGCCGAGTCTCAGGGACTGACGGACCAAATTCTGCAACAGATCCTCGCCGATGAAAAGTGACTGAGCGCATCGTAATTGACACGAATGTCTTTGTAAGTTTCCTACTACGACCACGCTCCACCCCCGCGCAAGCTGTCAAGAAGGCATGGTCCGTCGTTGGTCTCAAATGACACATGGTCAGAGTTACGCATCGTTCTTGCGCGACCTCGGTTATCGGTATACATTCCGCCAAACATAGTCGAACAATTTTTTGATAATCTTCGGGCGATATCGGAATTCGTCGCAATTCCAACTCCCATCCGCGCCTGTCGCGATCCACGTGACGACAAGTTCCTCGAAGTCGCCTTCCATGGTCGCGCCGACATGATTGTCACCGGGGATCAGGACTTGCTGGCCCTCCATCCGTTCCAGGGCATCGCCATCCTCACTCCCGCAGCATTTCTCGACCTGCCCGCCGAGTAGATCTGCAGATCGACCCGCGCTCCTGGTGGACCCCATTATCCTGATTGAGATGAGCGCCCATTCAATTCGCCGCGTCGCGGTCTACTGCGGCTCCGCTGACGGCAACCACCCCGCCTACCGCGCAGAAGCCGTCGCCCTCGGCGCTGCCATCGCTTCCGCTGGCCTCGGCCTGGTCTACGGCGGCGCCAACATCGGCCTTATGGGCGCAGTAGCCGACGCTGCGCTCGCCGGCGGCGCCGAAGTCATCGGCGTCCTCCCCGAAGTCCTTGCCGGCCGCGAGATCGCTCACAAGCACCTCACGCGCCTCGAAACCGTCTCCACCATGCACCAGCGCAAAGCCCGCATGGTCACGCTGGCCGACGCCTTCCTCATCCTGCCCGGCGGCTATGGCACCCTCGACGAAATGCTCGAAATTGTGACCTGGTCGCAGCTCCGCATCCACGCCAAACCCTGCATCCTCATCAATACGCTGGGCTATTGGGACGGGCTGCTGCAGTTCCTCGACTCCACGGTGACAGAGGGCTTCCTCAAGCCGGGAAATCTTGCCCTCCTGCGGATTGCGCCCAACGCAGCGCAGGCGGTCCTCCACGCCATTGACCAGTTCACGCCGCTCAGAGGGTCTTAGGTATTTTCGGGATTTGCGGCTTAGTTAGGCGCGCCGCTCGTCTCGGCCGCCGCAAACTTGCACTCCGTGCACTGACAATGCCGCCGCAAAAAGTCCCACGAGTAGATGCCGGCTGTGTGCCCATCGTGCCACGTGAATTGCAGCGCGTAGCGGCCGACCGCCTGAGCGCTCTTGGGCTGGGCCGGCGCCGAATACATCGGAAGCAGATCTGCAGCCTTCTTCTTGGGCTCGCCCACTTTGCGCCCTTGCTGTCCGCGCTCTTCGTTGCATGTGGCGCAGGGACACCCGTTGCGCAGCCATCCGAAACCCCAGGCGCTGCGGTGCCCATCTGCCCAGTCGATCTCCAGCCCTTTGCCCTGGGTAATCAGCACCCGCACCTTCTCAGGCGTAATGGCGATACGCGGCAGTGGCTGATCCTTCTC